>NZ_JBPQTK010000155.1:0-12821 GCF_051386315.1 Micromonospora sp. URMC 107 | reverse complement strand
CCCGCCGACCGGGTGGTCGGCGGGGCACCGTTGGTGCGGGTGGATCAGGCGACGAAGCGGGTCTTGCGGCGCTTGGCCACCACGTAGCCGCCGACGCCGGCGACGAGCAGCAGAGCGCCGATGCCGGCGATCAGGCCGGTGGACTCACCGGTGATCGGCAGGGTGCCGCCGTCACCGTCACCGCCGCCCTGGCCGCCGGTCGCGTTGACCAGGATCTTGGCGGCGTCGTTGGCGGGCTTGAGGTCGTCGTAGAAGCCGCCCTCACACTCGCACGGGACGTTGACCTTGACCGCGCCGGTCGCGTTGTCGATCACCTTGTCGATGCGCAGGCGGAACTCCACGGTCAGCGCCTCCCCGGCAGGCGCGAACGGGCCCGGGTAGCAGCGGTACTCGCGGGCGCCCGGCGTGCCGGCCTCGGAGTAGTCCGTCCTGTCACCCACGCGGGGCGCACAGTCGCCGGGCACCTCGACGGCGGTGGTGCCCTCCGGCACAGTGACGTTCACGTAGGTGACGTCCGAGTCCGTGCGGAAGTTCTCCAGCGTCGCCGGACCGTTGTTCCGGAAACCGACGGTGGCCGTCACCACCTTGCCGGCCGCGCCGTTCAGCTTGTCGCCGATCGCCTCCAGGTCAGCGCCGTTCTTCCCGGTGATCTCGATCAGCATCGGGGAGAAGTCGTTGTGGGGATCGGTGTCCGTCTGGACGGCCCGGGCGGCCTTGGCGGAGGCCTTGGCCAGGGTCAGCTTCGCGCCGGTGCCACGTCGGGTGGCCTTCGCCCCGGAGGCCTCGCGGACCGTGAAGAGTTCCTCGAAGTCACTGGGGGTCATGAACCGGGTGTTGCCGTACGCGTTCGACGGCGCGTAGGCGTCCTCGGCGATCCGGTAGTTCAGCGTGGTGGTGCGTCCCTCACCGGCCGGGATCTCCTCATCGAACTGGCAGGCGATGACGAAGTCCTCGGCGTAGAGGCAGTTGCTGAACTTGTCCTTGGCGCGGATCGGGTAGTCGTTGTCGAACAGCGCGACCACGCCGTTGGCGGTCGTCTGGCCGATGTTGGCGACGGTCAGGTCCGCCTCGAACGAGCCGCCGACCGCAGCCTTGAACTGCTGCTCGGGGCCGCCTGCCAGATCGACGCCCTCGCCGACGCGGATCTTCGCCGTGTAGGTCGCCCGCTCCTTGCCGCCGACCTGGAAGCTGATCTTCAGGTTGCCGGCGTCGTCGAGCTTCGCCTTGTCGGTGGCGACGATGTCCAGGTCGTTCAGCCAGGCGCCGTAGTACTCGTCCACCTGGACCGGAAGGTGCTCGCGGCAGACGAGCACGCCGGCCTCGGGGGTCTCGCAGTCGTTCCCGTCGAACACCGGGTCCACCGTGACCTTGCCGGCAAGTGACCGGTAGTCGTACCGGACGCTGACGTCGTGGAGCATGGTCGGCACTTCGGTGTAGAGCTGAAGCGCCCGGACCTTCCCCGGCGTGCCGAGCGCGACGGTGGTGTCCGGGAAGTAGAGCTTGATGTCGTCCGGCGCGGCGGCGGCGGGGCTGGCGGAGGCGGCGACGAGCGCGCCTGCGACGCCCAGCCCGGCCAGCCAGCGCCGGGTGGAGTGCTTGAGCATGTGGGGGGGGTCCTCCCGTGGGAATGCCAGGAGTGGCCTGCGGATCTTAAGGACTCCTAAAGGCACGCCGCTGCCCGCTCCGCCCTTGGCGACCGAACATCGACCGAACGGCTGACCAGGATCGCCGCAACGTTCCGGGCGCCCGCATCCGTCATCAGGAGCAGGAGCCCGGGAGGTGCAGTGACGTACGAGGAGTTCGCCGACTCACGGCTGGCCGCGCTGCTGCGGTACGCGGTCATGCTGACCGGCGACCCGCACCAGGCGCAGGACCTGGTGCAGGACACCATGGTCCGGGTCCAGCTCAACTGGCGTCGGGTGGCCCGTGCCGACTCGCCCGAACGATACGTCCGGCGGATGCTGACCAACCAGTACGTCGACTGGCGGCGGGGCTCCTGGATGCGCCGGGTGCTGCTGCGCGCCGAGCCCGACGACGCGGTGCCGGCGCCGGCCGACCACGCCCAGCACGCCGTGGAGCGGGACCAGGTCTGGTCCTGGCTGTCCCGGCTGCCGCGCCGGCAGCGGGCCACGCTGGTGCTGCGCTACTACGAGGACCTGCCCGACGCGGAGATCGCCGACATCCTCGGCTGCGCCGTCGGGACGGTCCGCTCGTCCATCTCCCGCGCCCTGGCCACGCTGCGCGCCGAATACGTGGAGGTCCGATCGTGATCGAGGACGACCTGCGTGCCGCCTTCGCCCGGCACGAGACCCTGACTCCGCCCGCCGGCCCGCTGCGGTCCGCCATCGACCGGCTCGCGGCCGCCCGTCGCCGTCGCCGGCTGCGGCTGCGGGCCGGGGGTGCCGCGCTGGCCCTGCTCGGCGTGCTGGGGATCGGGGTACCGCAGCTCACGCCCGACCGGGTCGCCGAGGACGCCACGCTGCTCGCCGAGCCCGCCTCGCCGGCGCCGGCGGGCGCGCTGAACATCCTGCTGCTCGGCGCGGACGGCTCGGCGGAGCGTCCCTTCCGGCTGGCGGACTCCGTCCTGCTGGTGCACATCCCGGCGGACCGCAGCCGGCCGTATCTCGTCTCGCTGCCCCGCGACCTGGCGGTGTCGATTCCCGGGCACGGGACCGACAAGCTCAACGCCGCCTTCCTGCACGGCGCCGGCGAGCCCCGGCCCGACCTGGAACGCGGCTACGAGCTGACCCGCCGGGTGGTCGCCGACCTGACCGGCGTACGCGTGGACGCCGGCGCGGTGCTCACCTACCCGGTGCTGCGCCGGCTCACCGACGAGGTCCGCGGTGTGGAGGTCTGCCTGCCACGCGAGGTGCGCTCCGCCCACACGGAGCGGGTCTTCCCGAGCGGCTGCCAGCGACTCGACGGCGCCGCCTCGGTCGACCTGTTGCGGCAGCGGCGGGGACTGCCCGAGGGCGGGCTCGACCGGGACCGGCACGCGCAGCTCTTCGCCGCCGGGTTGATCCGCCGGGCCGGCGAACAGGGGGTGCTGACCAACCCGGTCAGGCTCCTCGCCCTGGTCGACACCGTCGGCGCGGGGCTGGTGGCGGGCCTGCCTGTCGTGGACCTGCTGAAGGTGCTCGCGGATCTGAGGTCCGTAGACCCGGTCGGGCTCAGCCTCCCGGTCGGGCCGCCGCAAGGCCCCGGCTGGCGGCTGCCACCGGATCCGAAGGAGGCCCCGGCGTTCCTCGCGGCGTTGCGGGAGGACCGGTTGGCGCAGTGGGCGGCGCAGCATCCGGACCGGGTCAACCGCACCCGCTGACGCGCGGGCCGGACGCCACCGAGGGGCGCGCCCGGCCCGCGCCCGGCTCAGCGGTAGTCGTCCTCGTCGGCGGCGACCACCCGGGCCTGCTCCATCGCGTCCCAGTCGCCGACCTCCAGGCCGCGCTGCGGCTCGGCGTCGGCTTCGCCGGGGCCCACCACGGTGGCCTGCTCGACCGCGTCGGCCGGCTCCGCCTCCATGTCGCGCTCCTCGGGGCTGAGGTGGTCGCTGGGGGCGAAGTCCTCTTCGGGCTGACCCATATCAGTCCCTCCCGGGATCTCGGCGGACAGTTCCCCACACACCGTACGGGTTGCGCCCGCCTGCCGCCCGGAAGCCGAGTCGACCGAATCGGCCTACCGGCCGTCGCCCCCGGTGCCAGGATGAAGCCGTGGGCTTCCTGATCCGGTTGGCGATCACCGCCGTCGCGCTGTGGATCACCACGCTGATCGTGCCCGGGGTGGAGGTGAGCGGCCGGTCCGGCACCACCACCGCCCTCACGCTCGTCGTCGTGGCCCTGATCTTCGGCGTGGTGAACGCGGTGCTCAAGCCCCTGATCAGGGTGTTCGGCTGCGTCTTCTACCTGCTCACCCTCGGCCTGTTCGCGCTGGTGGTCAACGCCCTGCTGTTCCTGCTGACCGACCGGATCGCCCGGGCGCTGGACCTGCCGTTCCAGGTGGACGGTTTCTGGGCCGCGTTCTGGGGCGCCATCGTGATGGCCGTGGCGACCTGGCTGATCAGCGTCGTCGTGCCCGACAGGTGGGAAGGGCGGTGAGGCGGTGGCCAGGGACCGGGCGCGTACCCGGGTCGGTTGTGCCGGCCCCGGTCTTCTACGGGATACTGCCGACGGTGGACAGCGCGGTCCGGCGCACCCAGGGACAACAGCGGCCGGTGACGGCCGAGAGCGGTAAGTAAGGAGCGTTCGACATGCCCATCGCTTCCCCCGAGACCTACGCGGAGATGCTGGACCGCGCCAAGGCCGGCCGGTACGCGTACCCCGCGATCAACGTGACGTCCTCGCAGACCCTGAACGCGGCGCTCAAGGGCTTCGCCGACGCGGAGAGCGACGGCATCATCCAGGTCTCGACCGGTGGTGCGGAATACCTCTCCGGCTCCTCCGTGAAGGACATGGTCACCGGCGCGGTGGCGTTCGCCGCGTACGCGCACGAGGTCGCCAAGAAGTACCCGGTCAACATCGCCCTGCACACCGACCACTGCCCGCAGGAGAAGCTGGACAAGTTCGTCCGGCCGCTCATGCGGATCTCCAAGGAGCGGGTGGCCGCCGGCCAGGAGCCGCTGTTCCAGTCGCACATGTGGGACGGCTCGGCCGTGCCGGTGGCGGAGAACCTGGAGATCGCGGCCGAGCTGCTCGACCGGGCCGCCGAGGCCAAGATCGTCCTCGAGATCGAGGTCGGCGTGGTCGGCGGCGAGGAGGACGGCGTCGAGAACGCCATCAACGACAAGCTCTACACCACCGTCGAGGACGGCCTGGCCATGGTCGAGGCGCTCGGCCTGGGCGAGAAGGGCCGCTACATGGCGGCGCTGACCTTCGGCAACGTGCACGGCGTCTACAAGCCGGGCAACGTCAAGCTCCGCCCGGAGATCCTCAACCAGATCCAGGAGGCGGTCGGCGCCAAGTACGGCAAGGAGAAGCCGCTCAGCCTGGTCTTCCACGGCGGTTCCGGCTCGCTGCTGTCGGAGATCCGCGAGGCGCTGGACTACGGCGTGGTGAAGATGAACATCGACACCGACACCCAGTACACCTTCACCCGGCCGGTCGCGGACCACATGTTCCGCAACTACGACGGCGTGCTCAAGGTGGACGGCGAGGTCGGCAGCAAGAAGCTCTACGACCCGCGGGTCTGGGGCAAGGCCGCCGAGGCCGGCATGGCCGCCCGCGTCGCGGAGGCCTGCGAGCACCTGCGCTCGACCGGCACCACGCTGGCCAAGTGACGCGCTGACGCGTACCGCCGACGGCCGGCTCCCCGCCCGGGGGCCGGCCGTCGGCGTGTCCGGAGCCGTCAGGGCGTCGCGGTGAGCACCCGGACGGCCTCGTGGACGTCGTCGGTGAGGTGCACGGTGGCCGACAGGTCGCCGAACGGCGAGGCGCCCAGCAGCGGCCGCAGCAGCGACTCCACCGGAAGCTCGTCGGTCCAGTACGCGCGGTCCAGGAAGACGTACGCGCCGCTGGCCCCGTCGGTGCCGTAGTAGGTCTTGGTGGCGGCCTGGAACACCTCCTGCACCGTGCCCGCCCGCCCGGGGGCGAAGACGATCCCGCCGCGGGCCAGCCGCAGGATGGTGTCCTCCCGGATGGCGTTGGAGAAGTACTTGGCGATCCGGCCGGCGAAGAGGTTCGCCGGCTCGTGCCCGTACAGCCAGGTCGGGATGGCCAGCCCGCCGGCGCGGGCCCAGCCCACGTCGCCGCCGGCCAGCGCGGCCGAGTCGGCGCGGGACACGCTGCCGGGATCGGCGGCCCGGGGCCGGGGCGGCGCCACCGGCTGGCCGTAGAGCTCCCGGACCCGCAGCGCCGCCGCCGTGTAGCGGTCGTGGTCGGTGAAGTCCGGCGCCCCGGCGAGCAGCCCGATCGCGGCGTCCAGATCCTCGACCGGCCGCAGTGCGAGGTAGGCGCCGAGGTTGGCGGCCTCCATCACCCCGGGGCCGCCGCCGGTCACCACCAGCCGGTCGGCCCGGGCCAGCTCCCAGCCCAGCACCGCCGCCATCCGGTACGGCGCGCTGCCGCGCGGCACCGCGTGCCCGCCCATGATGCCGACCACCGACTGCGGCCCGTGGGTGGACAGCCAGGCGCGGGTGGCGTCGGCCAGCGCGTTGTCCACGCCGTGGTCGTGCAGCCGCTGACCGAGCGCCTCCCGGACGTCCGGCAGCGCCCCACCGTGCGCCCGGAAGTGCTCGTAGACCCGGGTGTCGTACATCCCGGCGAACCCGCCCTCGGCGAAGCCGGCGGCCAGCTCCTCCGGGGTGTAGAGGTGTGACGGCTGGGTCGGGTAGGGCAGCCCGGAGAACGGCGGCACCACGTTCGCGCCGCGCCGGACCAGGTCGGCGCCGACCTCGCGGGAGGCGAAGCGGCACCCCACGAAGAGGGTGCCGGTCACCTCGACGGCGGTGAGGTCGGGGACGGGGTCGAGGTCGAGCCGCAACCCCTGCACGGTCAGCCCGACCAGGCTGCCGGTGGTCAGCCGCCGGTCGAACTCGGCGCGGGTCTCGATCTCGTCGGTGCTGATGTGCGGCTCGATGACGTCCGCGGGAGGTGGGGTCGGCACCCTGGCCATCCTGCCCCGCGGGGTCAACCGGCCAAACCTGCGCAGCCCTTCCGCGCCCTGCCGACCCTGCCGCCGCCGGGTTAGAGTCGCCCGACCGACGCCGACGCCGATCCGCGCGTCGCCCCCGGCCTGCGCGGGAACGACGGAAGCCCGGCGGCCGTGACCACCGGGCTTCCGCGGTACCGGGTCCTGGGGAGGCTCCCGATCAATAGTTGTAGTCGAAAGTATCGGCCGGGGGCATGGGCCGCAGGCGTGACCAACTCCTCAGCCGTTCAGCCAGTCGGCTCGCCCAACCCCCTCGCGCGCCCCGGTGCGAAGCGGGTTGAATGGGGCGATGCAGAACCTGTTGCCGGAACCACCGGCCACTCTCCTCCCCGCGCACGACGAGGCCGACGCCGCCCTGGCCGCCGCCGAGCAGGCCGGCAGCGACGAGGCGTTCGCCGAGGTGGCGGCGCGCTTCCCGACCTACAGCGCCGGCTGGGGTGCGCTGGCCGCGCGGGCTCTCGCCGCCGGCCAGGTCATTCCGGCGTACGCCTACGCGCGCACCGGCTACCACCGGGGCCTGGACCAGCTGCGCCGCAGCGGCTGGAAGGGATTCGGTCCGGTGCCGTGGTCGCACGAGCCGAACCAGGGCTTCCTGCGCTGCCTCTACGTGCTGTCCCGGGCCGCCGACGAGATCGGCGAGGCGGACGAGGCGGCCCGCTGCGCCCAGTTCCTCCGCGACTGCGACCCGGCCGCCGCGGACGCGCTGGCCAGCAACTGACGTCCGAGCCGACGGTCGGCCGGGCACCCGTCCGGTCCGGCCGTCGGCTCGTCTCAGCCCCTGCGGTCCGGCCCGCCGGGCGGCGTACCCGCGGCGCCCTACAACCCCTCCGCGACGGAGGCGGCGATCTTCAGCCACGCGTCCCGGGTGGCTGCGGAGAGCCCTCCGTACCGGATCGGCTCACCCGTGTCGATGAGGCGTTCGTACGGCGCGAGCAGCACCGCCCGGGTGCGGGCCGCGAAGTGTTCCTGGATCGCCGGCAGGTCGATCTCCTTGCGTGACGGCGGCATGGAGACCACGGTGACCGCCTGCCGGACCAGCCGCTGCCGGCCGCTCTGCTCCAGGTGGTCCAGCATCCGGGCGGCCGTCTCCGCCGAGTCGTTCCGCGCCGACATGGTGACCACCAGCTGATCGGTGGCGTCCATCGCGGCCTGCCAGTTCTGGGCCCGGACGTTGTTGCCCGTGTCCACGAAGATCAGCTTGTAGAACCGGCTGACCACCTCGCGGATCTCGGCGAAGGCGGCGGCGGTGAGCATCTCGCCCCCGGTGGCCGACTCGTCCGAGGCGAGGACGTCGAACATCCCCTCGCCCTGCGAGCGGACGTACTGCGACAGGTCGCCCACCCGCCCGTGCGCGCCCTGGAACTGGCCCAGGTCGCGCAGCATGTCCCGCACCGTACGGGAGTGGAAGTCCTGCTGGGCGCGCATGCCGAGGGTGCCCTGGGTCTCGTTGTTGTCCCAGGCCAGCACGTAGCCGCCGCGCTTCTGGCCGAACGTCATCGCCAGCAGCAGGATGGCCACCGTCTTGCCGGCGCCACCCTTCGGGTTCACCACGGTCACCTGGCGCAGCCCGCCGAAGTTGCGGCGCACCGTCTCGATGTCCCGCCGCAGTTCCTGCTCGTGCCGCCCCGGCGGCAGCCGCAGCCCCATCCGGTTGGCCACCGCCCGTACGCCCATCGTGGCCACCGGGTCGGCGGGCCGGACCTGCCGGCGGCGGGCGAAGTCCTCGGCCGTCGGCGGGTCGGTGATCGCCGGGTGCCAGTTCGGGTCGGGCTGCGCCGGCGGCACCGCGGTGACCCCCTCCGCCGGTTGGTACGCCTGCTGCGGGACGGCGGCCCCCGGCGCGGCCTGCTGCCAGGGCGGCGGATACCAGCCGGGCGGGTACGGGCCGGGCGGACCGCCCTGCTGCGGCGGGTACGGGCCGGCCTGCTGGGGCGGATAGGGGCCGGGCGGCGCACCCTGCTGCGGGCCGGCCTGCTGCGGCGGGTAGGGCCCGGGCGGTGCGGACTGCTGCGACGCCGCCGGGTCGCCCCCGAAGTCCTGCTGGGCCGCCCCCGGACCGGCCCCGAGGCCCTGCCGCGACGCCGCCGGGTCGGCCGAGAAGCCCTGCTGGGACGCCGGATCGGCCGCGAAGCCCTGCTGGGGCGCCGCCGGGTCGGGCCCGAGACCGGGCGCGGGCCCGACGGGCGCGCCCTGCCCAGCCTGGTCCTGCGGGATCGGGCCCTGGGGCGCACCCGCCCGGGCCGGTGCCTGCGGGGTCGGGCTCTGGGCGGCCGGGCCCTGCGGGGTCGGGCCGTGGTCCGCCGGGACCCGCAGGGGCGGTTGCTGATGGTGGAGGGCCTGTCGGGGGACGGCGCCCTGGTGAGTGGGCGCCGGGTCGGACGCGCCCGGTCCCGGCTCGACGGCCGCCGTGGCGGGTCGCTGCGGCGGCTGCGCCCACGGCGACTCCGCCGGCACCCGCGCCCCGCCGCCGTGAGCCGGACCGCCGCTCGTCACCGCGCCGCCGGCACTGCCGTGTGCGGTACCGCCGTCCGCCGAGCCGCCGTCCGCCGAGCCGCCGTCCGCCGAGCCGCCGTCCGCCGAGCCGCCGTCCGCCGAGCCGCCGTCCGTCGAGCCGCCGTTCGCCGGGCCTCCGGCCTCGTGCCCGCCGTTCGTCGGGCCCCCGTTCGCTGGGCCGTCGGTCTCGTGCCTGCCCGTCACCGGCCGGTCGGCCGTCGAGGTGTCGCCGGTCGGGGCAGGGCCGCCGGCCCCGACCGGTCCGCCCGGGCCGGGCGCCGGGTCGTGGGGCGAGGGCCGGCCACCGGGAGAGGCGCCGGCCACGGCGGTACCCGAGGCATCCTCCCGCCGCCCGGAGAATCCCTCAGCGGGCTCGCCCGGAGCTGCGGCGCGCCGGGCGGTGGCCACGGAGTGCGCGGACGCGACCGGGACGGGTGCTGCCGGCTGGTCGAGGCTGAAGGGCATGTCGAGGTCGACCCGGGCGGGGCCGCTCTGCGGAGGTCGGGGAGCGGGTACGCCGCCCCCGGCGGCTGACGGCAGGCCTCCGCCCAGCCCGACCGCCGTGCGGTCGCCGGCAGGGCCGGGGGCAGGCGGACCGGCCACGCCCAGGTCGGGGCCCGGCGGGACGGTTGGGTTCGTGGGGGCGTTCGGGGTGGCCGGTGGGGCCTGCGCGGCGGGTGCCGGCGGCGCCCAGGCCGAGGCGTCCGGCTCCCAGCCGGAGGTCGCGGCCGGTGCGGCCCCCGCGGTGGCGGCAGGTGACGGCCCGGAGGCCGTGGCCGGTGGGGCTGCCGGGACCACACCCGGTGGGGGGCCCGAGGCCGTGGCCGGCGGGGGCGACCAGCCGGTGTCCGCGCCCTGCGGCGCGGTCGTTCCCGCGCCGGGGAGCGGCACCCCGCCGGTCAGGGACGGGTAGTCGGCCGGCGAGGGCGGGTGCCCCGGCCGGCCCTGGGGCGGGACGAAGGACGAGGGCGAGGCGGTCGACGCCCAGGGCGGTGTGTCGGCGCCACCGATCTGGTCCGGCGGCCAGAGTGGTTCGATGTCCCGCTCCGGCGTGGGCTGCTGGCCGGGCGCGTGGACCCGGTCGACGTTCTCGTCCACCACGGTTCCTCCCCATTCCTCCTGCCGAGGATAGGCCCAGTGGCCGCGCCTGGCCGGCCGTCGCGGGCCGGCCGCGTCGGTCGCGCCGGGGACGGGCGAGGTCAGCTCGCCCAGACCGCCCAGGCGCCCGGTTCGGTCCACCAGGACCGCTTCCGGCTCAGCTCGCCCTCGGCCCCGTCGTCGAGGAACGGGACCTTCCCCTCGCGCGGCAGCACGGCCACGGCCCGTCCTCGGGCGCGTCGTACCTCCAGCCGCACCCGCTTCCTGCCCAACGCCGAGCGGGTCACCACGGGAACGGCCACCGCCACCTCGACCAGCCCGTCCGTCGGGTCGGGGTTGCCGAGCAGGGCCACGTCGTCGAGCCGGGCGTAGCCGCCCGCGTTGCCGATCGCACAGGCCAGCAGCGGGTCGTCGCCGTTCGAGAGCACGGCGTCGTCCACCTCCACCCGGCCGCGCCAGTGCAGCGGCCGCCCGTTGTCGTCGGCCGCGCCGACGAGCGCGCCGTCCAGGGTCACCGAGCCACCGTCGTTGCGCAGCAGGTCGAGCCGGCGGGGCGTGCCGTCCAGCACCGCGGCGGCCACCGCAGCCGGGTCGCGGGGCAGCCCGAGCTGCGCCGCCAGGTCACGGTGCGTCGTGCTCCGCGCCGGATCGAGCGGGAGTACGCCGATCGGCGGCAGGTCCGGCACCGTCCGGTTGCCGGGCAGGTCGTCGGGGCGGCGGCTGGGCGGTGGGGCGTACCGCCGGACGAGCCGGCGCACGACGGCGCGCAGCTGTGCGTCGCTGGCCGAGGCGACCACGAGCCGGGCCTTGGAGTCCGGGTCGGGCCAGGTGAGGCCGTCCGGGCGGGGCGGGCCGTCGAACCGGGCCAGCACCTCGTCGATCTCGGCGTCCGAGCGGGCGGTGACCGTCTCGACCCGGGCGCCCCGGGCGGTGAGCGCGTCCGCGCAGGCCAGCACCGGCACCCGGGGGGTGTCGCAGCGCCCGTCGGCCGTCGCGCCGTCGGCGGGGGCGCAGGCGTCGGCCGTCGCGCCGTCGGTCGCGCAGGCGTCGGCCGGGCCGGCCCCCTCCTGAGGCGCCGCGCCGCAGCAGCCGCCGCTGCCGCAGGCCCCGCCGGGCGCGTCGCGCTCCGAGCCGAGGGTGAGCAGCACCACGTCGTACACGGAAAGGCCTCCTGCCTCCCGACGCGACCCCTGCCGGCCGCGCCGCCACTACTTGTTAGCCTGACACCCCGGGCTCGCTGACCGGTCGCCACCTGGCACCCGAGCCTTCTGGAGGCGAGAAGATGCCAGCGATCGTGCTCCTCGGTGCCCAGTGGGGCGACGAGGGCAAGGGCAAGGTTACCGACCTGCTGGGTGAGCGGGTCGACTACGTCGTGCGCTACTCCGGCGGCAACAACGCCGGCCACACGGTGATCACCCCGGACGGCCAGAAGTACGCGCTGCACCTGATGCCGTCGGGTGCGCTCTCACCGAGCGCGATGATCGTCATCGGCAACGGCGTGGTGGTGGACCCGAAGGTGCTGCTGGCCGAGATCGACGGGCTCGCCGAGCGCGGGGTCGACGTCAGCCGGCTGCGGATCTCCGGCGACGCGCACCTGATCATGCCGCACCACCGGGCCCTCGACCGGGTCGTCGAGCGCTACCTCGGCAGCTCCCGGATCGGCACCACCGGCCGGGGCATCGGCCCGGCGTACGGGGACAAGGTCGCCCGGATGGGCATCCGACTGCAGGACCTGCTCGACCCGGGCATCCTGCGCAAGAAGCTGGAACTGGCGCTGCGCGAGAAGAACCAGCTCCTGTTCAAGATCTACAACCGCAAGGCGATCGACGTCGAAGAGACCGTCGAGGAATACCTGCGGTACGCGGAGCGGCTCAAGCCGTACATCGCCGAGACCCGGGTCATGCTCTGGGACGCGCTGGACCGCGGCGAGACGGTCCTGCTGGAGGGCGCCCAGGCCACCATGCTCGACATGGACCACGGCACGTACCCCTTCGTGACCTCGTCGAACCCGACGGCCGGCGGGGCCTGCGTCGGTGCCGGCATCCCGCCGACGGCGATCAGCAAGGTGATCGCGGTCAGCAAGGCGTACACGACGCGGGTCGGCAGCGGGCCGTTCCCGACCGAGCTCTTCGACGACAACGGCCAGCACCTGCGCAAGATCGGCCACGAGTACGGCACCACCACCGGCCGGGAGCGCCGCTGCGGCTGGTTCGACGCCGTCGTCGCCCGGTACGCCTGCCGCCTCAACGGCGTCACCGACCTGGTGGTCACCAAGCTGGACGTGCTCACCGGCCTGCCGAAGGTGCCGATCTGCGTCGGGTACGAGATCAACGGCGAGCGCTTCGACGACATGCCGATGACCCAGACCGACTTCCACCACGCGACTCCGATCTACGAGGAGCTCGACGGCTGGTGGGAGGACATCACCAAGGCGCGGACCGAGGACGAGCTCCCGGAGAACGCGCGCCGCTACATCGCCCGCATCGAGGAACTCTGCGGCACCCGGGTCAGCGTCGTCGGCGTGGGCCCGGGCCGCGAGGAAAACGTCCTCCGCCACCCCCTCCTCCCCTAACCCCCCGGGAACCTCCCGC
>NZ_JBPQTK010000154.1:0-12859 GCF_051386315.1 Micromonospora sp. URMC 107 | reverse complement strand
GTGGGCCCCTCGCCAGGCGGGAGCGTGGCGAGGGGCCCACAGGCCGTGCTCTCGACTGACGAGCCCTAGAGGGTCAGGGTCCAGCTGTCGATGTAGCCGGTGTCGCCGCTGGCGGCGTCCTGGACCCGCAGGTTCCAGGTGCCGTTGCGGGTCTCCGTGGAGAGGTTCACCGTGTAGGTCTGGTTGATGTTGTCGGCGGAGCCGCCGGTGCGGTTGTGCAGGGTGTAGGCGCTGCCGTCGGGGGCGACGAGGCTGACCACGAGGTCACCGACGTAGGTGTGCACGATCTGCACGGCCACCTTGCTGGTGGACGAGGCGGTGCCGGTGCAGCCGGCGATCACGACGCTGCTGGTGACCGTCGCGTTGTCGCCGACGGTGACGTTGTTGGCGTTGGTGCCGGTGCAGTCCGTCGTGCCGGAGCCGCCCAGGTTGAGCGTCCAGCTGTTCAGGTAGCCGGTGTCGCCGGCGCCCGCGTCCTGGACCCGCAGCTTCCAGGTGCCGTTGGCGACCTCGGAGGAGAGGTTGACGGTGTAGGTCTGGTTGATGTTGTCGGCGGAGCCGCCGGTGCGGTTGTGCAGCGTGTAGGCGCTGCCGTCGGGGGCGACGAGGCTGACGGCGAGGTCGCCGACGTAGGTGTGCACGATCTGCACGGCGACCGTGCTGGCGGAGCCGGCGGTGCCGGTGCAGCCCGCGATGGTGATGGTGCTCTCCACCGTGGTGTTGTCGCGGATGGTCACGTCGGTGCCGTTGGTCTGGGTGCAGCCGGTGGGCGGCGGGGGCGGCGGGGGCGTGGTGCCGCCGTCGCCGACGTACAGCAGCTTGTTGGGCGAGCCGGTGCCGGGGCTGGTCACCGCGTTGCTGGTGGCGTCGGCGACGAGCTTGTCGCGCACCTGCTGCGGGGTGAACGTCGGGTTGGCGGCGAGCACGAGCGCGGCGGCGCCGACCACGTGCGGGGTCGCCATCGAGGTGCCGCTGATGGTGTTCGTGGCAGTGTCGCCGGTGTGCCAGGCCGAGGTGATCGAGCTGCCGGGCGCGAAGATGTCGAGGCAGGTGCCGATGTTGGAGAACGACGAGCGGGCGTCGGTGTTGGTGGTCGAGCCGACGGTGATGCCGGCGGGGGTGCTGGCCGGCGAGCTGTTGCAGGCGTTGGCGCCGCTGTCGTTGCCGGCCGCCAGGCCGTAGCTGACGCCGTCGGCGATGGAACGGGCCACGGCGTCGTTGACGGCCTGGTTGAAGCCGCCGCCGAGGCTCATGTTGGCCACCGCGAGCTGGCCGGCGGCGTGGTCGCCGGTCACCCAGTCGACGCCCTGGATGACGCCCGCGTTGGTGCCGCTGCCCGCGCAGTCGAGCACCCGGACGCCGACCAGCGTGACGCCCTTGGCCACGCCGTACGCGGCGCCGCCGACCGTGCCGGCCACGTGCGTGCCGTGCCCGTTGCAGTCGTCCGCGCTGCCGCCGTCGATCGCGTCGAAGCCGGAGACGGCACGGCCGCCGAAGTCGCCGTGGCCGAACCGGATGCCGGTGTCGATGATGTACGCCTTCACGCCCGAACCGGTGTTCGGGTAGGTGTACGAGTTGTTCAGCGGCAGTGCGCGCTGGTCGAGCCGGTCCAGGCCCCAGGACGGGGTGGGGCTCTGCGTACCGCTGATCCGCATGGTGTGGTTCTGCTGGACGTAGCGCACCGAGGGATCGGCGGCGAGCCGCTTGGCCTCCGCCTCGGACAGCCGGGCCTCGAACCCGCGCAGCGCGTTCTGGTACGTCCGGTTGACCGCGCCGCCGTGCCGGCCGGCGAGGTCACGCGCCTTCTTCGTGACGTCGGCCCGGCCCACCGAGGTGTCCTTGAACACGACGATGTACGAATCGTCGACGGCGGTGGCGCCGCCCGCCAGGAGGATCTGTCCCTCGGCGGGGGCGGCCGTCGCGGGGGTGCCGAACGCCACGGCGGTGGCGACGGCGGCTGTCAGCACACCGACGCGCCAGCGGCGCGCGGCGGGGTAGGGGAGTGTCATCCCTCGGGTGTTCCTCTCGCTACACGACGGCGGGTACGCCATCGATCGCAATTGATCAAAGTGAGCAGAAGCGTAGGGCCTCCACGGCAAAATGTGGAGACGTGCGGGCACCTTGTGTTCGGAGGGAGAATTGCGGTAAGGGATCGGCCGGGCTCACTGCCGTGCGGAAGGTCTACGCTGCTCCACGTGGACCCCGTCGCCTTTCATGTCGCCTCCCGCCCCGCCCACGGCGAGGGCGAGTTGACCGTCCACCACCCGTACGACGGGCGCGCCGTCGGTCGTACCACCCTGGCCACCGCCGACCAGGTCGAAGCGGCCGTCGCGGCAGCCGCCGGGGTGGCCGCGGCGGCCGCGGCCCTGCCCGCGCACGCCCGCGCGGCGGCCCTGGACCACGTGTCCCGGCGGCTCGCCGAGCGGGCCGAGGAGTTCGCGCGGCTGATCACCGACGAGAACGGCAAGCCGCTGAAATGGGCCCGCGCCGAGGTCGGGCGGGCGGTCTCCACCTTCCGCTGGGCCGCCGAGGAGGCCCGCCGCTTCTCCGGCGAGCTGCAACGCCTCGACACCGACCCCGCCGCCACCGGGCGGATCGCCCTGGTCCGGCGGGCGCCCAGGGGGCCGGTGCTCGGCATCGCGCCGTTCAACTTCCCGCTGAACCTCGTCGCGCACAAGGTCGCCCCGGCCATCGCGGTCGGCGCGCCGATCATCGTCAAGCCCGCCCCCGCCACCCCGCTGTCGGCGCTGCTGCTGGGCGAGCTGCTCGCCGAGACCGACCTGCCGGAGGGGATGTTCTCGGTCCTGCCGCTGCCCGACGAGCGCGCCGCCGAGCTGGTCACCGACCCCCGGCTGCCGGTGGTCTCGTTCACCGGCTCCGGACCGGTCGGCGCGGCGATCCGCCGGTCCGTGCCCGAGAAGCACGTCACCCTGGAGCTGGGCGGCAACGCCGCCGCCGTGATCTGCGAGGACTGGAACACCGACGAGGACCTGACCTTCGCCGCGCACCGCATCGCGACGTTCTCCAACTACCAGGCCGGGCAGTCGTGCATCGCCGTGCAGCGGGTCTACGTGCACGAATGGCTCTACGACGCGTTCCTGCCCCGCCTCGTCGCGGCCGTGCAGGAGCTACGCGTCGGCGACCCGTCCGACCCGCTCACCGACGTCGGGCCGCTGATCTCCGCCGAGGCCGCCCAGCGGGTGGAGGCGTGGGTGGACGAGGCGGTCACCGCCGGCGCCACCATCGAGGTGGGCGGCCGGCGCGAGGGCACGACCTACCCGCCGACCGTGCTCTCCGGCGTGCCGGCGGACGCAAGGGTCTGCGCCGAGGAGGTCTTCGGGCCGGTGCTGGTGGTCGCCCGCGTCGCGCACGACCAGGCCGCGTTCGTCGCCGTCAACGACTCGGCGTACGGCTTGCAGGCGGGCGTCTTCACCCACCGCCTCGACACGGCCTTCGCGGCACACCGCGCCCTGGAGGTGGGCGGGGTGATCGTCGGGGACGTGCCGTCGTACCGGGCCGACCAGATGCCGTACGGCGGGGTGAAGGGCAGCGGCGTCGGCCGCGAGGGCCTGCGCAGCGCCATGGACGACTACACGGAGCCCCGGGTCATGGTGCTGACCGGCCTGCCGCTGTAGCGGCCCGCCGGCTGCCGTCCGCTCACCGGGCGTCGCCCGCTCACCAGGTGCCGTCGTCGCGGACGCGGGCCGGCGCCCGGCCGAGCAGCAGGGTGGTCAGCGCGGCGTCGATGTCCTCGCCGAGGAACCACTCGCCGGCCTGGTCCAACGCGAAGACCCGACCCCGCTCGTCCACGGCGAGAATGCTCTCCTGCCGCTCGGTGCCGATGGGGAAGAGTCGTACGCCCAGCACCGCGGCGAAGTCGGCGAGCGTGTCGGCGGTGTGGGCGACCTGCCGCGGGCGGATGTCGAAGCGGGAGATCCACACCTGCTCGCCCGGGCCGCGCCGGGCACCCACCAGGCTCGGAAAGGCGGTGAGCGTCGCCAGGATCGCGGGGAAGTCGGCGTGCGCGGACGTCTCACCCCTGACGGCAACGACGTCCCGGATGGCGGACAGGGCCACGATCTCGTCCCCGAAGTGCGGCCGCCAGCCGGCCGCGACGAGCGCCTGCGCGACGTCCGGGTGAAACCGGCCGGGGACCGGGTCCGGCTGCGGGTCCGGCTGCCACGGCATCGTGAAGGCCCGGTCGGACCAGGGCAACACATTGAAGTCCACGAGCATGTCGACGCACGAGTCGCAAGGACGGTCGGCGAGACCGCCGTTCGGATCGCCCGGCTCGCGCACGCGGTAGACCTCGAACCGGGCGGTCCGCAGGATGTCCTTCGCGTCGGCCATGCCGAGCGGCGCGATGCCCTCGGCGGCGCGGCGGTGGTCGTAGTCGTGCAGGACGTCGGAGACGACGATCAGCTCGGCGTGCCGGTCGCCGCCGCGTACCAGGTGCCCGGGAGGTAGCTCGTCCAGGTAGGACCGCACCAGTGGGTGGTGGTTCGGCGTGACGTCGCCCTTGGCGCCCTGCGCGCGGAACAGCCGCCCCTCGACCGTCAGGTGCGCCGCCGTGCCGGGAGTCGGCGTCCGGCGGATCTCGCGGAGCAGTTGGCTCGCCGGATCGACCGTGCGGGGAACCCCGGGGCCGTCCGGCCGGCTCCGGCGGTACATCTGCGCGACCACGTCGACCGGCACGCGCGGCCAGGTGGTCACCTCGCCGGTCAGCTTGTCCACCACGGTGGTCGGCAGGTCGCCCGGCACCGTCCTCGCCTCGACGGGCACGGTGGACGTGATGACGTAGCCGAGGTCGAACTCGTCGACGCTCGGGCGGCACTCGTGTCCCAGGCGCTGTGACTCGCGGCGGGCCCACACGGCGGCGAGCTGTTCGGCCTGCTGGCGATCGATCACGGCTTGAAAGTACCGGACCCCCACGGATTCATGGCGCCCGGTATGGTTCGCCCTACCGACGGTAACCGGGGGAGGGTGGCGTTGGCCGAGAGTGTGGACCGGGACGCCAATCGCGCGCTGCGGGCGCGGTTCGACGAGGTGTACGGGGACTACCAGCGACTGAGGTCCGGTTTGGACGAGCTGCAGGGTCGGCTCGCCGAGCTACGGGTGACCGAGCGCTCAGAAGACGGCCAGGTGACCGCCACCGCTGGCGCCCGGGGCGAGGTGATCTCGGTGGAACTGCACCCCTCCGTCTTCCAGGAACGGGACGCCAAGGCGTTGAGCCGGAAGGTCACCGCCACCATCCACCGGGCCGGGGCCGCCGCGGTCGCCGCCACCCAGGAACTCGTGGCCGGCTACCTGCCCGCCGGCTCCGGGGCGACGGACTTCCTGCGTACGGGTGACTTCGGTTCGTTGCTGGGCCGGGCCGACGCCGTGCTGCGCCGGAGCGAGTGATGGACGGCCAGCTCTGGCTCGACCCGCAGCGCGCCCGGCGCGGCGGCGTCGACCTCTCGCTGTCCGGCGAGGCGATCACGGCACGGCGCCGCCAGGTGGGCGGCGCGATCGCGGCGGCGAGCGACCGGTCGCCGTGGGGCAAGGACGACATCGGGGCCGCGTTCGAGCAGAAGTACCGCGGCTTCGAGGAGCTGGTCCTGCGCACGTGGGAGGGCGTGGGCCGGCACCTGGAGGGCCTCGGCGCCGACGTGGTCCGGTCGGTGGACGCCAACCTGCGGACGGACGCGGCGAGCGCGGGCCGGCTCGGCCGCGTCGGCGACCGGCACCAGCAGCGCTGATCCGCTGAGGAGACCCGGATGAGTCTGTTGCCGAGCCCCATCCCGCACCCGCTCGACTACTCGCCCTGGCAGCTGCCCGGCTGGGTCTATGAGGCCCTCGACTGGGTCATCGGTGTCGAGTGGCCGGAGGGGAACGAACGCGCGGTCTGGGAGCTCGCCGACCAGTGGTACGCGGTGGCCGCCGCACTGGCCGGGCCGCGGGCCGACGCCGTCGCCGCCGCCGGTGAGGTGCGCAGCGGGTACGGCGGCGTCGGGGCGGTCGCCGCCGCCTTCGACACCGCCTGGCGTCGGGTGGAGGAGGGCGACGAGGCGCCGCTGCCTGTGCTGCTCGCCGTCAGCACCGAGCTGGGGCGGCTGGTGGAGGAGTGCGGCTGCGACATCGAGGGCGCCAAGCTCGAGGTCTGGATCGAGCTGGGCATCCTGGTGGTCGAGTTGCTGGCGCTGGCCGTCGCGACCGTGCTCACCGCGGGCGCGGCCTCGCCCGCCGCCGGGGCGGCGATCACCGCCACCAGACTGATCGTGCAGCAGATATTCAAGCGGCTCATGGCACAGCTGGCCCGCAAGTCGATCAAGCAGGGGCTCAAGGAGGCCGGCGAGCGGGCGGCGAAGGAGGTCACCAAGGGCGGCGTGCGCGGGTTCAGCCGCCGCGTGGCGCTCAGCGGGGCGTCGGAGGCGGCCGAGGAGAGCGGCATCAACCTCGCCACCCAGGCGTACCAGAACTCGACCGGCCGCCGGCACGGACTGGACGTGACGGAGTTGGGTACCACGGCGCTCGGCGGCATGGCCGGCGGGGCGGTGGCACCGCTGGCCGGTCTCGGCCGGCACGCCACCGGTCGGGGCGCACGGATCGGGGAGCACTTCGGCCGGGAGATGGCCGGCGAGGTGATGGCCGATCAGGCCGCGAGCCTCGCCACGGGCCAGGGGCTGACCTCCGTGGAGGACGCGGCCCGCGCCGCGGCGTCCGGTGCCCGTGGTTCCGCCACCGCGCAGGCCGACGCGGCGTTGCAGGCCCGGCTCAACGGGCAGATGAGCGCCCTGGCCGGGATGCCGCTGACGTCGACGGGAGGCGGCGGGCTCTCGCCGCCCCCCGACCTGCCGGCAGCGGATGGGCCACCTGTCGCCATGCCCAGCGCGGGAGTGGGGGCGTCCGTTACCGCGCCCGGCGCGGGAGGGGAGTCTCCGACCCACGGGTCAGGGGCATCGGCCAGTGCGGCAGGTGAGATCCATCGAGGTGTGACCGGTGCTGAGGCGGCACCGTCGGCCCCACCCCCGCCGGAGGCCCAGACACAGGCCGGCCCCGCGACGACGACCGCCGCCCACACCGGTGAGCAGGCCGCGCCCGTGACCGCTGCCGGAATCGAACGGGCGGGCGCGACCGTCGCGGCCACGTCGTCCGCGCCGCCGGAGTCCGCGCTCAGCCCGACTCTCTCCTCGGTCGCGACGGCGGCGCCCGTCCTCGGTGCCGCAGGCGTCTCGACCGGCGTGGACGGCCAGACGACCATTTCCGGGAACGCCGCGAGCGGCGCCGGTTCCGTCAACGTCGCGAGCGCTGCCGCCCCGTCGACGGTGACCCCGGCAGCCGGGCCCAGCGCAGGCCCGCCCGGCGCGGTCGTCGGCACCGCGACGATCGGGCCGTCCCCCGCCTCCTCGTTTCCCGAGCCGAGGACGGCCGCCTCCGTCCCCGGTGCGGGCCATCTTCCGCCGGCCGTCAGTCCCGAATCCGCCGTCGCGCGCGGAGCCACCGGAGCGGTGGCGGCACCACCCCAGCCGGCGCCGCCCCAGCCGGCACCGCCGACGCTGCTGCCCTCGCCCGGTGCGCCGGCATCCGGGCAGGATCCAGATGTCCACCCGGGCGCGTCGGAAGCGGCCGGTCGGGATGAGTCGGCGGGTCCCCGGGTCAGGACACCCGAGTGGTACGCGGCCAAGTGGGCCCTCGACCGGGAGGCGTTCGAGAGACGCCGCTACCGCGGCTACTACGAGTCGCAGCGGGTGTGGTTCGAGGACAAGCGCCGCTTCGACGAAGCTGGCCGGCTCAGGGCCCGCGCAGACGAGCACCACCAGAGGGCGCGGGACTTCGCCGCCCACGCCTTCCATCTGTACCAGACGGGCCAGGCGCGCCAGGCCGACGGGTGGCAGTGGGCAGCAAACGACGAGATGCGGGCGTACGGACAGTGCCTGGACCACGCGGAAGCCGTACTGGCCGGCAATGCCGTGCCGTCGGTCGTGGGCGTCGTCGATCCAGCGGATTTCCGCCGGATCAACGACGACGTGGGCGACCTGGCGTACGGCGCCGTGGAGACCGCCGACCGCTCAGCGCTGACGGGCGACGACCACCCGCCACCGATCGACCGGTCACGGAACTACGGCCAGCCCGGCGGCCTGCGTCCGCCGCTGGCCCTGCACCAGACCGACATCGAACGGCAGGTGCCCCGAGAGCCTGATGGGAGCGTCCGGCGGAACGCCGACCCGCGCGTGGGCCGCTGGTTCGGGTTGGTCAACGACGGGGGACCTCGGGCCGACCCGACCCGCGGCATCAACTGCATCGACTGCACCCTGTCGCTGTTCGACACCTGGATGCACGGCCGACCCCGGGTGGCCGCTCCCCGCACCTTCGACGCCTACGTGGCCGGCGATGTCACGCGACCCATCCACGGCGAGCGGGACGGCATGGGACGGGTGGAGGACATCACCGGGGGACGCTTCCAGCGCCTCTGCCAGCCGACGGAGGACATCCAGGGCGCCGAGCGGCAGCAGGCCATCGACGCGGGATACCGCAACCTCCACGACCAACTCCGCCTCGGGGGCCACGGCAGCTTCGCCTTCGTCGTCAACAGCTGGGAGCGGGGCGGATCCCACATCTGGGTTGCCCTCAACCAGAACGGCACCATCCTCTACCTCGACCCGCAGACACAGGCCGTGTCGACCACGCCCCTGTACCGGCACCGCGGCTTTCCGCACCCGCACAACGCCGTCGACACCGAGGTCCTGGTGCTCGGTTCGGACGGCAGACCGATGCCACTGGGAGGACTGCGGCGGGGGCGGTTCAGCCAGCGACCGGACCTACCGCAGTACCCACCCGTCGAGGCCGACCAGGGGTACGGCGAGCTGTACCTCAACCGCGTACACCTGCTCGACGGGCCAGGTTCGGCTCCGTCCGACGGGTCGGTGTCACCAGGGCTCCCGCGACAGCCCGACGAAACGGGACCGGCCCCCGAACGGAGCGACGCCTCGCCCGAGGAGCTACGGGCGGCGCGGGAACGCGCGCAGGCGGAGTGGGCGGGCAACGCCATCCCCGTCGCCGCGATCCTGGCTGAGGAGCCCGATCTGGAACGGGTGTTCGCTGCCGGCGTGACGCCGGCCGAGGTCGCGGCCGGGATCGATGCACCGACACTTCGGCGACTCGTCCCGCAACTCGACGAAGCGGGCGCCGGAGACGTGGCGCGGCTGTTTGCGGATCCACGTGTGCAGCGGATGCTGAATGAGACGTGGCGGAAGCCGCCCAAGGACGAGCCGATGCTCGCTGAGAGCCTCGTCCGGCAGTTGGCGCTGCGGCCCGACCTGGCGCGCATGGTCCTCGCTACGCCTGAGTTGGCCAATTCGTTGACAGCTCGGCCCGTGACGCTGCATCATCTCGCCAGCCAGCAACAGGCGATCGATGTCCTCGGTTCTGTGCTTGACCACATAGCGGTACGAGGCGTAGAGGCAGTTGCCTTTGAGCGGGTTCCTGACCCTCTGCCCACTTCTCTAACGGCTGATCAGCAGCAGATTAGCGCCAACTTTCCTTCTCAAGAGGAAAGAGCGCTGCAGGATGGTTTCGATATGTCCCGTAAGAGTGATGCCCAATATCGCCGTGAGTATCTTGATCAGTTGTATGTCGACGCAGTCGAGGCGCAACGGGAGGTGGTGGCCCTCGCGAAGCGTTTGGCTGCAGATGTTCCCGGCTTTGCCGAGCCTGCAGGCCGCCCGGCGCCAAAGGAGAGGAAGCGGGCCAACGATAAAATCGCCAAATATCGGGGAAATGTTTCTATGTTGACTGATCTTGCTGCGGCGAAAGTCGCTTTCCGGGATCTGTCGGATCTTTATGCGGCGCTAGACGCGCTCCGTAGGTATGAGGACGTCGACGTCGTTGAGTTCGAAGATCGTTTCATCGGTCCGCAGGAAAGCGGCTATCGCGACATCCAAATGTCTTTAAGGATGTCGAACGGCCACATCGCGGAGTTTCGCCTACACCTCAACGCGCTCGATGAAGTGGCGTCATGGGAGCATGCTTTGTACAAGGTTAGGCGCGACCTCAAAGCGGTCGCGAAGGAGCAGGGCCGTATCATGTCGCCAATGGAACGAGCCGTCTATAACGGTGTCCTCAAAGAGGAGCAGCGTCACTTTTGGCAGGCGTTGCAGTCAGCATTGGGTGGAGGCCCGCAGAAATGACCGTGATGCCTGGCCTGACGCTCCCAGCGTATTTCAGCTATTACAAGTCGCCGGTGAAAATGGCTGGTACGCCGGAGGGCGGCATCAAGGCGTGGCGCCTGTCGCACGACACTGGCGGGTGGGAACCTGCTGATGATCTCATCGAGGAGATTTTGTTCGCCGTCGGCGGAGAGATTAGTTCGCTGACTGTAGACGCCTTCATTCAATGGACAGAGCATGATCGTGGTCGCTATCTGAAGGGCGAGGGGCCCGTCTTCGCGTTGTACGAGACAGTCAGGGCGATCGTGGAGAGTGCCCAATCCGAAGGGCGACGCCTGACGGCCAGGGAATTGGCGCTGGTTCGCGGCATCCGGCGCAAGACGTTTGTCATGTTTGAAGAGCGACTTCAGCAGGCGGGTGACCCCGCGGCTGATCCTTCGTTAGGGGCTGAGGAAGGCAACTCCTGAGCTTTGCCGGGTGCCGCCGGCAGAGCTGTTGCAACTCCGGTCGAACGTCAGTCCGGCCGCTGGCATGGCTGATCTCCTCTTCCGCCGACCACGCCAGCGCCGCCCTTGGTCGTACGCAGGGTGTAACGACCCGCCCCGGCCAGGCTTCGTCCCCCGAACGCCCCCGACACCCCGGAATCCGGACACCACCCTAAGTCGGGGAGCCGATGGCGGGCCGACGGATGCCATACACACGACAGCCGTGACGTAACCGGACGCCGTCCGCGTCCGGGGGACCGAGGGGTGACCTGTGGGGGTCTTGGTATGAGACGTCCCGTGGCGGGGCGGTTACGTACCAAGATCCCGGGAGGGGAGGGTGAGTCGATGACGGTGAGCGGGCACCGACGGGGTGTGGTCCGCACGACGCAGCCCAACCACCCGGGCCGCGGGACACGGCAAACGCGCAACCCATCCGACTCGCGAGCCGCAACCCCACCGGACGCTAGGCGCGCCCAGCCGACACGCTCGGCGGCACCTACCAAGCGAGGTGGTGGGCCGAGGCGTGGCATACGTGTCGGTGGAGGCGGAGTTCGCCGAGGGACGGGTTGCCGGGCCGGAATAGTATGGCGAAATGGCTGAATCAGACATTGGGCAGAAGTCGTCCGGCACCGGTAGGTGGCGGTCCAACGCCTGGACGTGGCCGGTCGGCCTCCTGCTCGGTCTGGTCATCGGCCTGGCCGCACTGGACGGGGCGGCCGGTGTCGGCGTCGGCATCGCCATGGGCGTGGCCTTCGCCGTCGCCTTGGGGGCCGGCAGCGCCGAGGACGTCGACGGCGAGGACGACCACGAGCAGGATGCCGTCAGCCAGCACCCCGTCAGTGAGAACGCCGGCGAGCCGGACCCTCACCAGCAGGGCGCCGTCGGTCAGCGCCCCGACGGGTCGTCGTGACGTCCGGCGGATCGGGAGCCGTGCCGGTGGAGACGACCGGGGCGCCGCACGCCCGGATGGTGGTGCCGGGCAGCGTGGCGGAGGCGCTGGCCGTACAGGAGCGGTTGCGTCCGCTGGTGGACCTGGGCGGGCCCGGTCCGGCCGAGCCCGCGACGGTGGCCGGCCTGGACGTGGCGTACGCCGAGAGCGGTGACCGGCTGGCGGCGGCCGTGACCGTGCTGGACGCCCGGACCCTCGCGGTGGTCGATTCGGCCGTGAGCGTGGGCCGGCCCGCGTTCGGGTACGTCCCGGGGCTCTTCGCCTTCCGCGAGCTGCCCGCGCTGCTCGACGCGCTCGACCGGCTGACCGTGCGGCCCGAGCTGCTGGTCTGCGACGGGCACGGGCTCGCCCACCCGCGCCGGTTCGGGCTCGCCTGCCACCTGGGCGTGTTGACCGGCCTGCCGGCCATCGGCGTGGGCAAGACGCCGCTGCTGGGCGAGTGGACACCGCCGGCCGACCGTCGGGGCGCGTGGGCGCCGCTGCGCGACGGGGACGAGGTCGTGGGTCGGGTGCTGCGTACCCGGGACAGCGTCAAGCCCGTCTTCGTCAGCGTCGGCCACCGGATGAGCCTCGACGGGGCGACCGCGCGGGTGCTGGCGTTGACGCCGCGCTACCGGCTGCCGGAGACCACCCGTACCGCCGACCGGCTCTGCCGCGACGCCCTGGCCGCCGCCCGACCCGCCGCCCGCGCCACCTGAGGCCGCCGCCGTTCGGCGGCCCGGATCCACCGCCCGTGCCACCTGAGTCCGGCGGCCCCGGGCTCACCGCCGGCGCCACCTGAGGCTGCCGCCGGTGCGGCGACCACGGACCCACCCGCCACCGGGCGCGCGAACAGTCCCGCCGGCGGGCAGGTGCGCCGGCCGGGCCGCGGGGGTAATACGGCGCACATCCGGAGCGCTCAATGACCGGGCTCCGACCGGGACCGGTAGTAGCCTGACCGGCGGACCCCCGTCGGGGGAGGAACGGCGAGGTGATCATGGCGGTACGTCGGCACGCGGCGCGGCTCGCGACGGTCTGCGCGCTGCTGGGCGGCCTGGTGCCGCTCGGCGCGACGCCGGCGCTCGCCGAGGGCGACTCCGTCCGGGTGCGTTCGGCCGGCAGCTTCACCGCCGGTGGTTCCGCCGGAGGCGTCTCGATCGAGGTGCGCAAGCGCAGCGACGGCTGCGTGCTGCTGCGTACCGCGTTGGGGCTGCGCCTGGCCGGCCTGCGCGCCGACCAGGCGAGCGTGCAGGTCTACGTGGGCGGACGCTGGTTCCCGGTGCCGCTGTCCGGGGGGC
>NZ_JBPQTK010000153.1:0-12883 GCF_051386315.1 Micromonospora sp. URMC 107 | reverse complement strand
GGGAACCAGAATTCGTGGGAACCGCCCGGCCGGGCGGCACGCACGTCCGCCTCATCCCCGGCTCAACTTGTCGTGGCCAGCGGCCGGGCGCCGTACGTGACGCGGACGACCCCGTCGTCGTGCCGTTCCGTCTCGGCGGTGACCCCGAAGACCCCGGAGAGCACCTGGGGCGTGAGCGCCTCCAGCACCGGCCCCACCGCGACCACCTCCCCGCGGTCCAGCACGACGAGGCGGTGGCAGCTGCGCACCGCGAGGTCCAGGTCGTGCAGCACCGCCAGCGTGGTGACGCCCAGCGTGTGCACCAGTTCCAACAGCTCGAACCGGGCCCGGATGTCGAGGTGGTTGGTCGGCTCGTCGAGCACCAGGAGCTGCGGCTGCTGGGCGAGCGCCCTGGCGAGCAGCACCCGCTGCTTCTCGCCGCCGGAGAGCGAGCCGTAGATCCGGTCCGCGTGCTCCAGCATCCCGGTGCGCGTCAGCGCGTCGACGACGATGTCGTGGTCCTCGGGGGTCTCGCGGTCGAACACCCCCTTGTGCGGCGTCCGCCCCAGCGCGGCGACCTCCTGCACGGTCAGCCCCGGCGGCGTGGGGCTGTTCTGCAGCACGGCGGCGGTCCGCCGCGCGGCTGCCCGGGCCGACAGCGACCAGACGTCCTCGTCGCCGAGGAGCACCCGGCCGCCGGTCGGGCGGACCGACCGGTAGATCGTCCGCAGGAGCGTGGACTTGCCGCTGCCGTTGGGGCCGATCAGGCCGACGACCTCGCCGGGCGCGACGTCCAGGTTGACGTCGCGGAGGATCGGCTTACTGCCGATGGAGACGCACACCTGCTGCACCTGAAGCTTCATGAGTGGGACAGGCTCCTATCCCGGCGCATCAGCCAGATGAAGAACGGTGCGCCGAAGAGGGCGGTCAGGATGTTGAGGGGCAGTTCGTTCGGCGGGTCGACCGTCCGGCACAGCAGGTCGACGATCACGAGGTAGACCGCGCCGACGAGCGCCGCGAGGGGCAGGACCCGCCGGTGGTCCACGCCGAACGCGAGGCGCACCAGGTGCGGCACCATCAACCCGACGAAGCCGATGCCGCCGGCCACGGCGATGAGCACGCCCGCGAGCAGCGACGTCAGGACGATCGACACGATCCGCAGTCGCTTGACGTCGATCCCGAGGGCGGTCGCCGACTCGTCGCCGGTGACCAGCGCGTTGAACTGCCGGGCGTACAGGGTCAGCAGCACGGTGACGGCGAGGACGACCACGCCCGCGACCTGGAGCTGCTCCCAGCGGGCGCCCGCGACGCTGCCGAGCAGCCAGAACATGATCTGTCGCATGTTGTTGGGCGTCGTCTGCAACTGCAGCAGG
The DNA here is from genome assembly GCF_051386315.1 of Micromonospora sp. URMC 107. Classification (NCBI taxonomy): domain Bacteria; kingdom Bacillati; phylum Actinomycetota; class Actinomycetes; order Micromonosporales; family Micromonosporaceae; genus Micromonospora; species Micromonospora sp. URMC 107. The sequence goes on along the minus strand of NZ_JBPQTK010000153.1, from coordinate 11,531 downwards.
CTCGTGATCGACGTGAAGACGTAGCTGATCGCGACCCCCGCGAGCACGAGCCGGACCGGGTTGAGCCGCCCGCTCTGCTGGCCGAGGGTGAACACCAGCGCCACCGCCAGCATCGCGCCGACGAACGCCGCGCCCGAAACGCCGAGTCCACCGAGCGTCCCCGCGCCCAGTGCCATCACGGTGACGGCGCCGACCGAGCCGCCCGCCGACACCCCGAGGATGAAGGGGTCGGCGAGCGGGTTGGCCACGAGGGCCTGCAGGACGACGCCCGCGACCGCGAGCCCGGCGCCGCAGAGCGCCGCCAGCAGCACCCGGGGGATCCGGAAGGTCCAGACGATCTGGTCGTGCGCCGGGTCCACCGCGGGGGTGGCCCCGGTCAGGTGCGCCCAGACGATCCGGCCGGTGTCGCCGACGGAGACGTGCACCGAGCCGACGGCCGCCGCGACGAGGATCAGGACGACCAGCAGCACGCCGAGCACGAGCAGGCACAGCGGGAGCGGCGCGCCGTGCAGGGGGGCCGGCCGGGTGACGGTGCCCTTCGGCGCGGCCGACACCCGACCGTTGGTGGAACGCGACAAGGTGGTCATGGCGCTCAGAACGCCTCGGGGTGCGCGGCCTGCGCGATCTTGGAAACCGCGAGGTGGTTGCTGGGGCCGAGGTAGATTGAGTCGGACAGCACGACGTAGCGGTTGTTCTTCGCCGCGTCCCACTGCGGGAACTGGGCGAGCAGCTTCTTCGCGTCCGCGTCCGGATCCTTCGACATGTAGTTCACGACGAGCAGGACGTCCACGTCGGCCTTGGCGACCTGCTCGCGGGAGAGGTTGGCGAACATCTGGTCGGTGGCACCCTCGAAGGCGTTCACCGCGCCCGCCTTGGCCATGATGTCGTTCCAGATCCCGTTGCCGCCGACCGAGCTGAACTCGCCGCCCATCGCCATGCCGGGGATGATCAGCATGACCTTCTGCTTCGGCAGGTTCGCGGTCTTCGCCCCGACGGCGGCGATCTGCGCCTTCGAGTCGGCGATGATCTTCTCGGCGCGCTCGGACACCCCGAAGATGGCGCCGAGGTCGCGCAGCAGCGCGTAGCTGTCCTCGACGGTCGGCGTGCCCGAGACCGTGCCGACCTCGCCGCACGAGCTCTTCGGGGCGTACGTGTTGGCCCCGACGGCGGCGAGGTCGTCGCGGGTGGCGAAGCCGGCCTCGGCGCGGAAGCCCCCGTCGTAGGTGGAGATCACGAAGTCGGGGGTCAGCCCGATCATGGCCTCGCGCGGGATGTCCGACATGTCGTTGAGCTTGATGTTCCCCGTCGGCAGCTTCTTGATCGCGTCGACCCGACCGTCGACCTCGGAGGCGCCGTAGGACTGCGCGTTGGCGACGATCCGGTCGGCGACGCCGAGTTCCAGCAGCGCGGAGACCTCCGCGACCGACCCGCCGTTCATCACGACCACGCGGCTCGGCGCCTGCTTGTAGGTGTACTCCTTGCCGCAGTTAATGATCGTCACCGGGTAGCCCGCCTTCGGCGGGTCGTTCGACTGGTCGGCCTCGCTCCTGTCCGCCGTGCAGGCCGTCGTGAGCAACAGGGCGGCGACGGCCGCCGCGAGGGGGAAACGCTTGAGATTCATCCGGTCCTCCGAATGGTTGACGTGGCGACGGGCGTCGGCGCCGCCGCCGGATCCGGTTCCGCTGCCGCGGCCGTGGGCCCGGGCAGGTGGTGCAGACGGACACTGACCAGGCCGGCACAGGTCGCGGAGGCCGCGAGCAGGAGCGCGGTGGCCGCGAAGGCCGTCGCGTGGTCGGCGAAGGGCACGCCGGGGTCGCCGGGCGTCGCGCCGAGCACGGTGCGGTACCAGACCCCGGCGACCGCGACCCCGAGCGCGAGACCGAACTGCGTGACGGTGGTCGCCATGCCGGACGCCGCGCCCGCCTCGGCGGGTTTGACCCGGCCGAGGATCCCGGCCACCAGGGGCGAGACGACCAGGCCCTGCCCGAAGCCGGCCAGCGTGACCACCGCGACGAGCATGGGCGCCTGCGCGGACTCGGGCGCCTGGACGACCCCCGCGCTCGCCAGCAGGACGGCGGCCAGCAGGCCGCAGCCCCAGACCGGGGTCGGCGTCGTCACGAGGCGCCCCACCCGCCGGTTCGCCGCCGAGCCCAGCGAGAAGCCGATCCCGAGCGGCACGAACATCAGCGCCGCGGTGAGCGGCGTGAAACGCAGCCCGGTCTGCAGGTAGTAGGTGAACACGAGGAAGAGCCCCGAGTTCGTGGCGAACAGCGCCAGCACGGTCAGCAGGGACAGTCGCATCCCGGGGGCGGTGACGACCCGCGGCGGGAACAGCGGGTCGCCGCCCTCGCGGTGCAGGCGCCGCTGCTGGTTGACGAGCACGACGGAGACGGCGAGCGCGACCGGCACCCCGAGCCACAGCCACGCCGGGCCGCCCGGCCCGAAGACCAGGGGCACGAGCAGGGCGGGCGCCGCCACGATGGTGAGCGCCGCGCCCGCGAGGTCGAGCCGGTGGGGCGCCTTCGGCACGGTACGCGGCAGGGTCCCGCCCAACGCCAGGATCGCGATCCCGACGGGCACGTTGACGAGCAGCGCCGGCCGCCAGCCGAGGCCCGCGATGTCCGCCTCGACGATGAGACCGCCGCCCGCGATGCCGCTGATCACGCCCAGGCCGATCACGACGCCGTAGACGCTGATGGCCCGCGCGAGCCGGTCCGGGTCCTGCACGGTGGCCCGGATGATCGCGAGCACCTGGGGGGCCATGAACGCCGCCGTGGCACCCTGCAGGAACCGGGCCACGATGAGCAGGTCGGCGTCCGGTGCGATGCCGCACAGCAGCGAGGTGAGCGTGAAGCCGGCGACACCCCACAGGAACACGGTGCGGTGCCCCATCCGGTCGCCGAGCCGCGCGCCGGTGACCATGAGGGCCCCGAACGCGATCACGTACGCCGCGCCGACGAACTGGATCTGGTCGAAGCCCGCGCCGAGGTCGCGCTGGATGGACGGGCTGGCCACGTTGACCACGAACCCGTCCACCTGGGTCATGAACGTCGCGGCGAGGACCGCGGCGAGTCCTAGCCACTCGCGCCGTTCGCTCATGCTGCCCTCCGAAGGTCGCCGACAGGTGGGAGTACGGCGCCGACCCGCGCCAGGGGACCGGCGGCGAGCATGCCGTCGTGGGTGCAGTCCAGCCGGTGCACGTCGATGCGTCCGTCGACGTGCGGCTCCCAGCTCCGCGGGCCGGGCCAGTCCGGTGTCTTGCCCTCGGTCGCCTCGACCACCAGCACGTCGCCGGTGAGGCGCCGGGGCGTCCAGTCGGCGGCGAGCCGGGAGTTGCGCGCGAAGGCGTCGTACGCGAGGCGACGCTGCGCCTCGTCGAGGCCGCCCAGCGCGGCCTGGCCGAGCACGGCGGCGGCGGCGTCGTGCTCGTCGGGCGGCGGCAGTTCCCGCCAGGCGGCCGGGACCGGGTACGAGTCGAGCAGCACGAGCGGGGCCACCGACTCGCCGGACTCCGCGAGCTGCGTGGCCATCTCGTGGGCCACCAGGCCGCCGAACGAGGCGCCGAGCAGGTGGTAGGGCCCGGCGGGCTGGATCTCCCGGATGCGGCGGACGTGGTCGGCGGCCAGCTCGGCGACGCTCGCGCACCGCTCGGCGGTGACCGACTGGAGCCCGTACACCGGGCGGTCGGGCAGGCTCGCCAGCAGCGCGGCGTACGCCCACGCCAGCCCGGTGGCCGGCGCGACGCAGAACAGCGGCGGCCCGCTCCCCCGCGTCCGCAACGGGAGCAGCACCTCCGTCGAGCCACCGCCGGTGTCCGTGGCGAGCGCCGGCGCGAGCTTCGCGACGGTCGGCGCCTCGAACACCGTCCGGATGCTGATCTCCACGCCGAACTCCGCGCGTACCCGGCCCATCAGCCGGGCGACGAGCAGGGAGTGCCCGCCGAGCGAGAAGAAGTCGTCGTCGATGCCGACCTCCGGCAGCCCGAGCAGGTCGGCGAAGAGACCACACAGGACGGCCTCTCGGTGGTCGCGCGGCGCGCGGCCGCCGACCGTCGCGGTCAGGTCCGGCGCGGGCAGCGCCGCGCGGTCGAGCTTGCCGTTCGTGGTACGCGGGATCGCCGCCAGCGCGACGAACGCGGGCGGCACCATGTAGTCGGGCAGCCGCTCCGCCACGAACTGCCGCAGCGCGGCGGGCTCCGGCGCGCTGTCGCCGGCCGGCACGACGTAGCCGACGAGCCGCACCTGACCGGGCGCGTCCTCGCGCGGCACCACCGCCGCCTGGGCGACCGCGGGGTGGGCGAGGAGGACCGCCTCGATCTCCCCGGGCTCGATGCGGAAGCCGCGGATCTTGACCTGGTCGTCCGCGCGGCCGAGGAACTCCAGCGTGCCGTCGCGCCGCCAGCGGGCGAGGTCGCCGGTGCGGTACATCCGGCTGCCCGGGGGCCCGAACGGGTCCGCCACGAACCGCTCGGCGGTCTGCTCCGGCCGGTCGTGGTAGCCGCGCGCCACCGGCGCCCCGGCGAAGTACAGCTCCCCCACAGTGCCGGGCGGCACGAGCCTGCGCGCCGGGTCCAGCACGTACGCCCTGGTGTTGGTGAGCGGCCGACCCACGATCGGCTCGGCGCTCTCCGCGAGCCGGCACCAGAGGGTGTCGACCGTGCACTCGGTGGGGCCGTACAGGTTGTAGACGGTCATGCCGGCGTCGCGCAGCGCCGTCCAGAGCGCGGGGCCGGTGGCCTCGCCGCCCAGGGCGAGCACGGCGGGCCGGTGCCGGCCGGGGTCGAGGAACCCGTTCGCCACCAGTTCCTCGGCGTACGTGGGGGTGATGTCCATGAAGTCGATCTGGTGCCGGTCGACGTAGTCGAGCATCGCGGCGGGGTCGCGGCGCCGGTCGTCGTCGACGAAGTGCAGTTCGTGGCCGTCGAGCAGCCACAGCAGTCCCTCCCACGACGTGTCGAACGACAGCGACGCCGACAGCGCGGCCCGGCACACCCTGCCGCCGGCCGCCGGCCGAATCATGGTGTCGCGGTGGTGGTGGAAGAGGTTGACCAGGCCGCGGTGCTCGACCACGACGCCCTTCGGGACGCCGGTGGAGCCGGACGTGTAGATGAGGCACGCCGCGTGCTCGGGCGCGAGGCCGGTGTCCGGCACGGGCGGGTCGGGCACCGCGGCCAGCTCCGCGACGGTGGCGGGGGCGTCCACGAGCAGGACCGGTACGTCCGCCTGCCGGTGGCCGGCCCAGAGCGCCTCGGTGGCGAGCAGTACGACGGGCGCGCTGTCGGCGAGCATCGCCGCGACCCGCCGGGCGGGCAGGTCCGGGTCGACGGGCACGTACGCGGCGCCGGCCTTGAGCACGGCGAGCAGCCCCACGACCGCCTCCGAGGTGCGGGGCAGCAGGAGCCCCACGTGCCGGTCGGGGCCCGCCCCCCGGGCGACGAGCAGGCTGGCGAGGCGGTCGGCGCGGCGGTCGAGCTCGGCGAAGGTCAGCGTGGCGTCGCCGGCCACCAGCGCCGTACGGTCCGGGGTCGCGGCGGCCTGTGCCGCGAACAGCGCGGGCACGGTCACCGCCGGCAGGGGTCGGGCCGTGTCGTTCCACTCCTCCAGCAGCAGCCTGCGCTCGCCGTCCAGGAGCAGGTCGACGTCGGCGACCGGCGTGTCGGCGGCGTCGGTCACGCGGCGGAGGAAGGTCAGGAACCGGGTCAGGTGACCGGTGAGCTCCGCGTCGTCGTAGCAGTTGGGGTTGGCGTCCAGGACGATCCGCAGGCCGCTGCCGTCCCCCCGGTCGTACACGTGGACGACCAGGTCCTCGACGAGCCCGGCACTGACGTTGTGCACGACGCCCCGGTGCCCGGCGAAGCGCAGGCCGTAGTCGAACGGCATGATGTTGACCGACGGCCCGAAGAGCTTGCGCTCGCTGGCGACCATCCTGAGGTCGCGGCGCAGCTGCTCGTAGCGGTAGCGCAGGTGCGGACGCCCGGCCCGCAGCTCCGCCGCGACCTGCGCGGCGAGGCCCGCCAGCGTGGCGGTGGGCTCGACGCGGACCCACAGCGGCACGACGTTGGTCACCATGCACGGCACCCGCAGCGACACCGAGCCGAGCCGCGACATGACCGGCAGCGCGAGCGTGAGCTCGTCCGCGCCGGTCATCCGGTGCAGGTACGCGGCGAAGGCCGCGACGACCGTCTCGCTCCACGTGGTTCCGCTGGCCTTGGCGACCGCCTTCAGCGCGTCGATGCCGGCGCTGTCGAGGTCCGCGGTGGCGCGGAGCACCCTGCGCGCCAGCTTTCCGCTGCGGCGGGCCAGCACCACCGGCGCCGGCCTGCCCGCCGCCCGGGACGTCCAGTGCTCGCGCGCGGCGGCGTACCTGTCCGAGTCGGCCCAGGCCCGGTCCTCGTCGACGACGGCGGCGAGCGACCCGAACGTCCGGGGCGGCGCCTCCCGCCCCTCGACGGACGCGGTGTAGAGCTCGGCCACCCGGCGGGCGACGAGGGACAGCCCGTACCCGTCCAGGGCGATGTGGTGCACGCGCTGGTACCAGAGGAGGTGGTCCGGGCCGAGCCGGAGGAACGCCTGCCCGAACAGCAGGTCCTTGCGCAGGTCGACGGGTTTGTCGAGGTCCGCGCGCATCCAGGCCAGGGCGGCGGCGAGCGGGTCCGCCTCGGCGCTGGTGTCGACCAGGTGCACCGGCCACGACCTGTCGTCGCGGAGGCGTTGCCACGCGCGCCCCTCGGTGTCCTCCTCGAACACGACGTTCAGCGCCTCGGCCTCGCCCACGGCGGTGCGCACCGCCGCCTCCAGCAGCCCCAGGTCGACCGGACCGCGGATCTCCACGTACTCGGCGGTGTTGAAGGCGGGGCTGTCCGGGTCGAACTGCTGACCGGTCCAGATCCCCTCCTGGGCGGCGCCCAACGGCAACGGCTCAGTCATCCCGGCCCACCAGCAGCTTCACCCAGTGCTCCACGGTCGGCCGCTCGGCCAGGTCGACGAAGCTGACCTCGGCGCCGGCCTCGCGCCACCGTTCGATGAGCGTCATCAACCGCACCGAGTCCAGGCCGCAGTCGAACAGGTCCTCCGTGTCGAAGCTCTCGTCCGGGCGACGGTGGAGCATCTCGGCGACGTCCGCCCGGATCGTCGCCGCCGTCAACTGGTCTGCCACGTCATGCCTCTCGACCTCGTGCGATGTGGACACCGGTGGGATCCGACGGTCGACACCGCCGGATCCCACCGCGGATCGAACGTCCGTGCGGGACTAGGCGGCGTCCACGTCGTCGTAGACGGTGACGCGGTAGGACACGGCCGGCTCCGGCGTCGCGGTGTGCAGCGCCCGGTGGACCAGGCTCTGGTTGTCCCAGAGGAGCATGTCGCCCTTCTCGAACGTCTGGAGGTGGATGTTCTCGTGCTGGTAGGTGCGGTCGAGCTGGCCGGTGGCCGTGAGCAGCTCGGCCAGCAGTTCCGGCCGGTCGTTGCCCTCCGCGTCCTGCAGCGACAGCGTGAAGCCCTCGCTGAGGTACAGCAGGGTCTCGTCCGTGTGCGGGTGCGGGAACGCGAGCGGGCTCGTCACCGGCGGGGTCTTCGCGTTGACCTCGTCGATGATCTCCGAGATCGGCCGGTAGACGTCGGTCGGCCGGATCTTGAAGTACCGCAGCACGCTGTGCGTCGCCGTGGTGTCCTTGACGGCCAGCTTCAGCTCCTCGGAGAGCTGCTCGTAGGCCGTCGCCAGGTTGATGAAGTAGGTGCCGCGGTTCTTCGACGGCACGACCTGCGGGTAGATCATGGTGATGTCGAACGGGCGCGGCATGAACTGGTAGTCCGAGTGCCAGAACTTGCCGGTCTTCGGCACCCCGATCTGGCGGCCGTCCTCCTCCTTGACGTTGGAGGAGACGAACACCTCCTTCACCTCGGGGTGGTGGTAGACCGGCTCGTAGTACTCCGCGACCCGGCCCAGCCGCTGGCCGAGCGCCAGGAACTGCCGCGGCGACAGGTCCTGGTTCTTCAGTACGACGATCTTGTTCGAGTAGATGGCCTTCTTCAGCTCGACGATGTCCTGCGCCGAGGCGGTTTCCGCGTCGAAACCCTCCACGATCACGCCGAACTTCTTTCCAGCCTGCGGGGTGATTTTCATTCGCACTCCTCTGAGCGGTGGTCCCGGGATCCGAGTACCTCAGTAGTCGCGTCCGGTCGGTCAAGAGTTCCCGCCCCGACAGATGTGCGGGGCCGAATTGCCAGCTCAATTACCGCGCTGTGGGTTCACATTTCCGAGGGCTCCTCTGCGATTCTCGGCCTGCCGGTCCCGCAGCACCTGGGCGTGACAGGCGTGGATGACGGCGGCGGTGCCGTGCGGGTCGTCGCGTACGACGAAGTGACCGCTGCCGGGGATGACGAAGTGCTGCGCCCTCGGGAGCACCCGCCGGGCCCGCAGCGCGTCGCGCAGCGGGACCACGCGGTCCTGGTCGGCCCACACGAGGTTCACCGGCGTCGTGTCGGTGGCGTCGGCTCGGAACGAGTAGAGCCCCGCGTACCGGCTGAGGGCGGACAGGTCACTGGTGATCATGGACGTCACGTCGGCGGCGGCCACGTCCGCCCGGAGGTCGGCGGGCCGGGCCGACACGCTGCCCATGACGATCTTGCGGACCACTCCCCTGCTGAGCAGCCGCCCCCGTGTCCTCGGCCCCACCGCGGCGGTCATCCGCAGCATCGCGTGGGTCCGCACCACGCACATCGAGGCGTGGCTCACTGCCCGGAACCCGATGCTGCACAGGGCGGTCACCGCCGCGACGGGCACCCGACGCGCCAGTTCGAGCGCGATCACCCCGCCGAGCGAGTGCCCGACCACGTGCGGCCTGCGCAGTCCCAGCGCGGCGATCCGCTCCGCGACGTACTCGGCGAGCCGCGGCACGACGTCACGGTCGTACGCGAGCCCCGGCACGCCGCCATGACCGGGCAGGTCGATCGCGAGGGTCCGGGCGAACCCCGGGATGCGTTCGACGACGGCGTCCCAGCTCGTCCGGCCCAGGCCGGCCGCGTGCAGCAGCAGGAGCTGGGGATCCTCCGCGAGCCGGCTCGGCTCGGCCATGGTGCGGCTCCGTTTCTTTCGTACGACGTGCCCGCCCGACGCGTGGGCGCGTCAGGAGGCGGTGACCATCGGGCGCGACGCCCCGGCCGTGTCGGCCCGGTCCGGGAGTTCGTTGCCCGCGAGCGCCTTGAACCGCCGTAGCCGCAGGCTGTTCGACACCACGAACACCGAGCTGCCGGCCATGATCAGGCCCGCCAGCATCGGATTGAGCAGGCCGCTCGCCGCGAGCGGGATGGCCGCGACGTTGTACGCGAAGGCCCAGAACAGGTTGCCCTTGATCGTGCCGAGGGTGCGGCGCGACAGCCGGATGGCGTCCGCGACGACCCGCAGGTCACCGCGTACCACCGTCAGGTCGCCCGACTCGATCGCCACGTCGCTGCCGGTGCCCATCGCGATGCCCAGGTCGGCCTGCGCGAGCGCGGCGGCGTCGTTGACGCCGTCACCGACCATGGCGACGACCTTGCCGTCGGCCTGGAGCCGCTTGACCAGCTCGACCTTGCCGGCGGGGAGCACCTCGGCGACCACGTCGTCGATGCCCACCTCGGCCGCGATCGCCGCCGCCACCGCGGCGTTGTCGCCGGTCAGCAGGATCGGGTGCAGCCCCAGCCGCTTGAACTGCGCGACCGCCGCCCGGCTGGTGGGCTTGACCCGGTCGGACACGACGAGCATCCCGCGCAGGGCGCCGTCCCACCCGACCATGACCGACGTACGGCCCGCCGCGTCGGCGGTCGCCTTGGCGGCGGTCAGCTCCGGAGGCAACGCGGTCGCCCACGAGCCGAGCAGCGACGCCCGGCCGACCATGACCTCGTGCCCGTCGACCGTGCCGCGCACGCCGACGCCGGTCTCGCTGGCGAAGTCCGCGACCGCGGGCAGTTCGCCGCACCGTTCCCGCGCGCCCGCGACGACGGCCCGGGCGATGGGGTGCTCCGAAGCGCTCTCCAGGGCGCCCGCGAGCCGCAGCAACTGCTCGTCGGTCTCCCCGTCGACGGGCACGACCTCCACGACGGACATCTCGCCGGTGGTCACCGTGCCGGTCTTGTCGAGCACGACGGTGTCGACGGCCCGCGTGGACTCCAACACCTGCGGTCCCTTGATGAGGATGCCGAGCTGCGCGCCCCGGCCGGTGCCGACCAGCAGCGCGGTCGGCGTCGCCAGTCCCAGCGCGCACGGGCAGGCGATGATCAGCACGGCCACGGCCGCGGTGAACGCCGCCGCCGCCGGCTGGCCGGAGCCGAGCCAGTAGCCCAGCGTGGCGAGCGACAGCGCGATCACCCCGGGCACGAACACCGCCGAGACCTGGTCCGCGAGCCGCTGGACGTCGGCCTTGCCGGTCTGCGCCTCCTCGACGAGCTTGGCCATCTGCGCGAGCTGCGTCTCGCCGCCCACCCGCGTGGCGCGTACGACGAGCCGCCCGCCGGCGTTCACCGTGGCGCCGACGACCTCGTCGCCGGGCCCCACCTCGACGGGCACGGACTCGCCGGTCAGCATGCTCGCGTCGACCGCGGAGGAGCCCTCCTCCACGACGCCGTCGGTCGCCACCTTCTCGCCCGGGCGCACCAGGAACCGGTCGCCGACCGCGAGCGCCGAGATCGGCACGATCGCCTCGGCGCCGTCGCGCAGCACCGTCACGTCCTTGGCGCCCAGCGACAGCAGCGCGCGCAGCGCGGCGCCGGAGCGGCGCTTCGCGCGGGCCTCGAAGTACCGGCCGCAGAGGATGAAGAGGGTCACGCCCGCGGCGACCTCGAGGTACATGTTGCCCTCGCCGGGCATCCGCTCCAGGGTGATCCGGAACGGGTGCCGCATGCCGGGCACGCCGGCCGTGCCGAGGAACAGCGTGTACAGCGACCAGACGAACGCGGCGAGCGTGCCCACCGAGACCAACGTGTCCATCGAGGCGGCGGCGTGCCGGAGGTTGGCGAAGGCGGCCCGGTGGAACGGCCACGCCCCCCACACCACGACCGGCGCGCTCAGCGTCAGGCAGGCCCACTGCCAGTACTCGAACTGGAGCTGCGAGAACATCGACAGCGCGATGACCGGCACCGCCAGCACGGCGACGACCCAGAGGCGGTGGCGGGCCGCCCGCAGCTCACGGTCGTGTTCGGCCTCCTCCTCCGCCGCCGGATCCGGAGCGTCCGCCGTCGGCGCGGCGGGCGGTCGCACCGGCCGCGCCGTGAAGCCGATCTCCTCGACGGCGGCGATCACCCGCGCCTCGGCGACCCCGGGCGGGACCAGCACCTTCGCCTTCTCGGTGGCGTAGTTGACGGTCGCCTCCACCCCGTCGATCGCGTTGAGCTGCTTCTCGATGCGCGCCGCACAGGCCGCGCACGTCATGCCGCCGATCAGCAGTTCCAGGTGGTTCTCGGCCCTGGCCGTGCGCGGCTTCACCGGCCGCGCCGTGAAGCCGATCTCCTCGACGGCGGCGATCACCCGCGCCTCGGCGACCCCGGGCGGGACCAGCA
>NZ_JBPQTK010000152.1:0-13091 GCF_051386315.1 Micromonospora sp. URMC 107 | reverse complement strand
CGATCTCCTCGGCCGCCCGGGCGGCCGAGGAGCGTCCGCGCGGACGAGGCGATCGTCGAGGCCACCCTCGACCTGCTCGCCGACGGCAGCACGATCGAGGCGATCTCGATCGAGGCGATCGCCGCCCGCGCCGGGGTCGGCAAGGCCACCATCTACCGCCGCTGGCCCGGCAAGGACGCGCTGCTGCGCGACGCCCTGCGCACGCTCAAGGGCACCCCGCCCGAGCCCGCCGGCCACTCGGTCCGCGACGACCTGATCCTGCTGGTGGGCGCGGTCGGTCACCACATCGACCCGCGGGCGGCGCGGATCATGCCCTGCCTGGTGCCGGAGGTCAACCGCAGCCCCGAGCGGTACCAGCTCTACCAGAACATCATCGAGCCCCGGCGGGAGATGATGCGCGAGGTGCTGCGGCGCGGGATGCGCGCCGGCGAGCTCCGCGCGGATCTCGACGTCGAGGTGGTCATGGCGATGCTGACCGGCCCGATGCTGGTGCAGCGCGTCCTGCGCTGGCACCCCGACCTCGACGAGGCGACGCTGCCGCAGCGCATCGTCGACGGCGTGCTGGACGGCATCCGCGCCCGCTGACGCCCCCGCCGCCCGACGGCGAGCGGCCAGGCGCCCGGCGGCGGACGGCCAGGCGGCCGGTGGTGGGGGTCAGGGAGTGGGCGGCCAGGCTGTGGGCGGTCAGGCTGCGGGCGGTCAGGCTGCGGGCGGTCAGGCGGCCGGCGTACGCAGGCGGTGCAGGCGCAGGGCCAGCTGCACCTCCAGCGCCCGCTCCGGCTTCTGCCAGTCCGCGCCGAGCAGTTGCCCGACCCGCTCCAGCCGCTGGGTGACCGTGTTGACGTGCACGTGCAGCAGCTCGGCGGCCCGGGCCAGGCTGCCACCCACCCCGAAGTACGCCTCCAGGGTCTTCACCAGCGCGGTGCCCCGCCGGGCGTCGTAGTCGACGACCGGCCCGACGGTGGCGGTCAGGAACCGGTTCACGTCCTTGTCGCCCCCGTCGCCAACCGCGCCCAGCAGCAGCCCGACGAAGCCCAGCTCGGCGGTGCTCGCCCCCTGCCCCGAGCGGCCCAGCGCGCCGAGCGCGGTCAGGCACCGCTCCGCCTCGGCGAACGTCACCGCCAGCGACGCCGGCCCCGTCGACGGGCCGCTCGCCCCGGCGGTCACCGGCCGGTCGGTCACCCGGGACAGGTCCCGGGCCACCGCCCGGGCGCTGCCGCCCGCGTCCCGGCCCGGCAGCATCAGCACCACCCGCCCGTCGCGGGCCGCCGCCAGCCCGCCCCGGGTCGAGGCGTACGTGGTGGCCCAGGAGAGCACCCGCTGCCGGGCCGAGCCGGTCGCGGCGATCGCGTCGTCGCCGACCGCCACCAGCACGTGCGGGGCGTCCAGGTCCACCCCGAGCCGGCGGGCCCGGCTGCGCAGCGCGTCCGTGTCCCGCAGCGGCCGGGCGATCAGGTCGTCGAGCAGTTCGCCCCGGACCCGCCCCTCCGCCTCGGCGACGGTACGCCGGAACAGCAGCAGCAGCGCCGTCACCAGCGCCGCCCGCTCCAGGATCCGCTGGTCGGCGTCGACCAGCTCGTCGTCGGGGCGCAGCACCAGCGCGCCCATGTTCTCCGCCCCGGCCACCACGGCGGCGTACCAGAGCCGGCCCCGGCGCACGCTGCGGCCCTCCGTACGCGAGGCGGCCACCGCCTCCACCATGTCCGCCCGGTCCGGCTCCTCGATCTCGCCGACCCGGGCCAGCAGCCGACCCTCCGCGTCGAGCGCCAGCAGCGCCCCGCCCAGCACGTCGGTGACCGCCGCGGCGACGTCCTCCACGCCGCCGCCGCGCAGCACCAGCGCCGTCATCCGGTCGTGTGCCGCCGCGGCCCGCTCCACGGAGCTGCTGTGCGCCCGGATGGTGGTGTTCGCGAACGACAGCTCCTCCAGCGCCGCTCGCGTCTCGGCGAGCAGCCGCGCGGTGTCGATCGCCACCGCCGCGTGCGCGGCGAGGGAGACCAGCAGCGCGACCTCCTCCCGGACGAACGGCCGGGCCGAGCGGTTGGCCGCGTAGAGGACCCCGATCGAGGTGGAGCCGAGCCGCAGCGGGACCCCGAGGATGGCCACCAGCCCCTCCTCGCCCACGCCGGCGTCGATCTCACCGGTGTGGTGGAAGCGGTCGTCCTCCGGGTAGTTCGCGGTGACGTACGGGGCGCCGGACTGGGCCACCAGGCCGCCGAGGCCGGCGCCCATCGGCAGCCGCAGCTGCTGGAAGCGGGCGGAGACCGACCCGTCGGTGACCCGCATGTACGTGTCGCCGCGCTCGTCGTCGTCGAGGGTCATGTAGGCGACGTCCGCGCCGAGCAGGTTGCGCGCCCGGTGCACGATCGCGCGCAGCACGTCGTCCAGGTCGCGCAGCCCGGCCAGGTCGCTGACCGTGTCGTACAGCCCGGAGAGCTCGACCTCCCGGCGGCGGCGGCGTTCCAGCAGCGCGCGGACCCGCAGCGCCACCGTCTTGGCCTGCTCCAGCTCGGCGAGCCGCTCGGGCGGCAACCCGGCGGCGCGCGCGGCGACGAGCGGCCCCTCGAACTCCACCGCGGCGGCCTCGCGGGCGAGCAGCTCCAGGAACTCCACCGGTGACGACATGACCGACATTGTGCGGCTTGCCACTAGTTCGCCGTCCAGCCCCCGTCGAGCGCGATGGACGCGCCCGTGATGAACGCCGCCGGCGAGGAGCAGAGGTAGGCCACGAGTTCGGACACCTCCTCCGGCTCGATCAGCCGCTTGATCGCCGCCCGGGCGAGCATGATCTTCTCGACCACCTCGCTCTCGGGGATGCCGTGGCTGGCGGCCTGGTCGGCGATCTGGCTCTCCACCAGCGCCGTGCGCACGTACGCCGGGTTGATGCAGTTGGCGGTGACGCCGTGCGCGGCGCCCTCCAGCGCGACCACCTTCGACAGCCCCTCCAGCGCGTGCTTGGCGGAGACGTACGCCGACTTGTACGGCGAGGCGCGCAGCCCGTGCACCGAGGAGATGTTCACGATCCGCCCCCAGCCCCTGGCGTACATGTGCGGCAGCGCCCGGCGGATGATGAGGAACGGCGCCTCCACCATCACCCGGTGCAGGTGGGCGAAGCGTTCCGGGGAGAACTCCTGCACCGGCGCCACGTGCTGCAGGCCGGCGTTGTTCACCACGATGTCCACGTCGGCGTCGAGCCGGTCCACCGCGTCCGGGTCGGCCAGGTCCACGCCCTCGGCCCGTCCGCCGGCCTCGGCCGCCACCGCCTTGGCCGCCTCGATGTTGCGGTCCACCACCAGCACCTCGGCGCCGGCGGCGGCCAGCCGCAGGGCGCAGGCCCGGCCGATGCCGCTTCCGCCCCCGGTCACCAAGGCGGTACGACCAGCGAGGTCGACGTGTACGACGTGGGGGACCGCCACGGGTTCTGCCGTCATGGCGCATGAAGTTACGAGCTGTGTGTCCGGGCGCACATGGGCCGGCGACACATACTCAACGGCCGGAGTGTGTGGTCGCCGCGCGCCCCGGCCGGCGTGTCGGCAAGCCCGGCGTGTCCCCGGCGGCGGGGTGTCGCCCGGCTCGGTAGGGTGTCGAACACACGTACTGCTGGCGGCTGGGGGAGGAGGCGGCGTGCGGGTGCTGGGCGTCGACCCGGGGCTGACCCGGTGCGGGGTCGGCGTGGTCGAGGGCGTGCCGGGGCGGCCCTGCACGCTGGTCGCCTACTACGTCGTCTACACCGATCCGGGCGACGATCTGGCGCTGCGCCTGCTGCACCTGGACCGCTCGCTCACCGACCTGGTGGCCGAGCACCGGCCCGACAGCGTCGCCGTCGAGCGGGTCTTCAGCCAGCACAACGTCCGCACCGTGATGGGCACCGCCCAGGCCAGCGGGATCGCCGTGCTCGCCGGTGCCCGCGCCGGGCTGCCCGTGCAGACCTACACGCCCAGCGAGGTGAAGGCGGCCGTGACCGGTTCCGGTCAGGCCGACAAGGCGCAGATGACCGCCATGGTCACCCGGCTGCTGCGGCTGGCCGAGCCGCCGAAGCCGGCCGACGCCGCCGACGCCCTGGCGCTGGCCATCTGTCACGTGTGGCGCGGCGGGACGCGCTCCAAGCTGGCCGCCGCGGCCGACCGGGTACGACGAGGAGGAGCCAGATGATCGCCAGCGTGCGCGGGGTGGTGACCGCGACCGGTCCGGACCACGCCGTGGTGGAGGTCGGCGGGGTGGGCCTGGCGGTGCAGTGCGCCCCGGGCACCCTCGCCGACCTGCGGGTCGGTCAGCCCGCCCGGCTGGCCACCAGCCTGGTCGTCCGGGAGGACTCGCTCACCCTCTACGGCTTCGCCGACGACGACGCCAAGCAGCTGTTCGAGCTGCTCCAGACCGCCAGCGGCGTCGGCCCCCGGCTGGCCCAGGCCGTGCTCGCCGTACACACCCCCGACGCGGTGCGCAAGGCGATCGCCAACGCCGACACCGCCGCGCTGACCCGGGTGCCCGGCATCGGCAAGAAGGGCGCGGAGCGCCTGGTCCTGGAGCTGCGCGACCGCGTCGGCCCGGTGCCGGTCGGCGCCGACGGCGCGGCCGGGGTCACCGGCGGGGCCTGGCCCGAGCAGGTCCGGCAGGCGCTGGTCGGGCTCGGCTGGACGGCCGGGCAGGCCGACCAGGCGGTGGCCGCGGTGGCGGAGAGCGTCGACGGTGAGGTCCCGCCGGTGCCGGTCCTGCTCAAGCAGGCCATCCGGCTGCTGGGCCGCACCCGGTGACGGGGCCCGACGGCGGGCTGGTCTCCGCCTACGTGCACGACGCCGACCTGGACGCGGAGGCCACCGTCCGGCCGAAGCGGCTGGAGGAGTTCATCGCCCAGCACCGGGTCCGCGACCAGTTGGACCTGCTGCTCCAGGGCGCGATGCGGCGCGGCTCTCCGCCCGACCACATCCTCCTCTCGGGGCCGCCTGGCTTGGGTAAGACGACCCTGGCCAACATCGTCGCGGCCGAGCTGGGCTCGGGCATCCGGGTGACCAGCGGCCCGGCGATCGAGCGTTCGGGCGACCTGGCGGCCATCCTGACCAGCCTCGCCGAGGGCGACGTGCTCTTCATCGACGAGATCCACCGGATCGCCAAGCCGGCCGAGGAACTGCTCTACAGCGCGATGGAGGACTTCCGGGTCGACGTGATCGTCGGCAAGGGCCCGGGCGCGACGGCGATCCCGCTGGACGTCGAGCCGTTCACCCTGGTCGGCGCGACCACCCGCTCCGGCCTGCTCACCGGGCCGATGCGCGACCGGTTCGGCTTCGTCGCGCACCTCGACTTCTACTCGCCGGCCGATCTGGAGGTGCTGCTGCGTCGTTCGGCCCGGATCCTCGGGGTGCCGATCACCGACGAGGGCGCCGCCGAGGTCGCCGGCCGCTCCCGGGGCACGCCCCGGATCGCCAACCGCCTGCTGCGCCGGGTCCGCGACTTCGCGGAGGTCCGGGCCGACGGGGTGGTCACCCTGGAGACCGCCCGGGCCGCCCTCACGGTGTACGACGTCGACGCGCTGGGTCTGGACCGGCTGGACCGGGCGGTGCTGACCGCGCTGGTCGAATCCTTCCGGGGCGGGCCGGTCGGCCTGTCCACGCTGGCCGTGGCGGTGGGTGAGCAGCCGGACACGGTGGAGGAGGTCTGCGAGCCGTTCCTGGTCCGGGCCGGTCTGCTGGCCCGGACGCCGCGCGGCCGGGTCGCCACCGAGGCCGCCTGGCGGCACCTGGGCCGTACGCCCCCGAATGGTACATTTGGCGCGGATACCCCTCCCGCGCCCGATCTGTTCTCCGTGGATGCCGATCAGCCGTGATGTGAACGTGATCTGTGCCGCATTCGGCGTTCCCAGGTGCAGGGATTAGACTCGCGCCGGTCTGTACAGGACGTGAGAATCCGCCTCCGCTCCGACGCGCCCGCGCCGGGACGGCGGCCAATGGGAAGGTCTTTCACCGTGCTTTACGCAGCAGAGGGCGGCGGGGGTGCCGGCAGCCTGACGCCGATCCTCATGATCGCTCTGCTCTTCGGCGTCATGTACTTCATGATGATCCGCCCACAGCAGAAGCGCCGCCGTGAGGCGGAGTCCATGCAGTCCGCTCTCGCCCCCGGCGACGAGGTGGTCACCATCGGTGGGCTCTACGGCACGGTCACCGGCGTGGACGACGACACCGTCCTGCTCGAGGTCGCGCCCGGTGTGCAGACCCGGTACGCCCGTCCGGCCATCGCCCGGGTCGTCAGCCAGGCGGAGCGCCCGGCCGACGAGGCGGTCATTGAGGACGCGGACGTCGTCAAGGAGTGACGGTCGCTCCCGCCCCGCGCGGGGTGGTGGTCGCCGGACTCCGGTGACGACTTCCCCCGAACGGGGCAGCGGAGGCGACGTGAAAACTGGATAGTTGGGCCCGACGCCGGAAGTCGGCTCGTCCCGTTCCGCTCGGCGCCCCCGCGTCGAGCCTCGGAGCCGGATGCCGGCCTCCGACGCCGGCCCGTCGGAACCGCCGGCCGGACCGGCCGACACCCGCCGCACCAGCGGCGCGACCGTACAGGGAGACAGGACAGCCGTGGCACCACCTCAGGGACAGATGCGGCCGGGACGGCAACTGGCCGTGCTCGGGCTCATCTTCGTCGTCCTCTATCTTTTGGTGTTCTTCGCGGGCGGCGCCAGCGGCGGCTTGAAGGACAGGCTCGAGCCCAAGCTCGGCCTGGACCTCGTCGGCGGCACCCGGCTGACGCTGGAGGCGACCAACACCGTCGACGGCCGGGCCCCCACGGCGGAGAACCTCGAAGAGGCCCGCCGGATCATCGAGAGCCGCGTCAACGCCTTCGGCGTCGCCGAGGCCGAGGTGGTCACCGAGGGCAACCGCAACATCGTGATCTCCCTGCCCGGCGAGAACCGCGACATCACCGAGGTGGGCAGCGCCGCCGAGCTGCGCTTCCGCAAGGTGCTCAGGGCCGCCGACGGCAGCGGCGCGGCCGCCGCCCCGCCGCCCGCCGCCACCCCGGCCCCCTCCGGCAGCGCGGCTCCGGCCCCGTCGGGCAGCGCGAAGCCCTCGGGCAGCGCCGCCCCGTCCGGCAGCGCCGCGCCGAAGGCGACCGCGTCGCCGAGCGGTGGTCAGGGCGGCATGGCCCCGGCCCCGAGCGCCAGCGCGTCGGCCGCGCCGAGCGCCACCCCCTCGGCCGGCGCCGCCACCCCGACGCCGAGCGCCAGCGGCGCGCCGGTGCCGCAGAGCGTCGAGGAGCAGCGCAAGGCCGTCGAGCAGAAGGTCGGCGCCGCCGCCTGGGCCGCCGCGAGCGGCCTCAAGGCCCCGGCCGACCTGACAGCCGACCCGTCCCTGGCGGAGAAGCTCAAGCCGTTCGCGGGTCTCGACCCGCGCGAGGTCGCGGTGCTGCCGGCGACGATGCAGTTCAACGTGCCGCAGATCGGCTGCGCCCAGCTCGACAAGCGCCCGCCGGCCTCCATCTCCGCCCCCGACCAGCAGGTGGTGGCCTGCGAGGACGGTGCCGCGAAGTACCTGCTCGACCAGGCGAAGGTGCTCGGCACCGACGTCGAGGACGCCGACGCGGTGCTGGACCAGACCAGCCAGTGGGTGGTCAGCCTCGACTTCAGCGGCCCCGGCCAGGACAAGTGGACCAACCTGACCCGCGAGGCGTTCAACAACGAGGGTCAGGCCTGCGACGCCACCGCCCTCGGCCAGGACGGCAAGTGCCGCGTCGCGGTCGTGCTGGACAACGAGATCGTCTCCTCGCCCGAGATCCAGGGCGTGCTGACGGGCAACTCGCAGATCACCGGCAACTTCACCCAGCGCGACGCCAGCGAGCTGGCCGGCAACCTCCGCTACGGCGCGCTGCCGGTCACCTTCGACGCACAGGAGTCGCAGAACGTCACCGCCACCCTGGGCGCCAGCCACCTGCGGGCCGGTCTGCTCGCGGCGGGCATCGGTATGGCGCTGGTCATCATCTACTCGTTCTTCTACTACCGCCTGCTCGGCTCGGTCATCTTCCTGAGCCTGGTCCTCTCGGCGCTGCTGGTCTTCGGCGCCCTGGTGGTGCTCGGCCGGCAGATCGGCTTCACCCTCACCCTCGCCGGCATCGCCGGCATGATCGTCTCGCTCGGTGTGGCGGCGGACTCGTTCGTCATCTACTTCGAGCGGCTCAAGGACGAGATCCGGGAGGGGCGCAGTCCGCGCAGCGCGGTGCCGCGCGCCTGGATCCGGGCCCGCCGGACGATCATCTCGGCCAACGCGATCACGCTGATGTCGGCGGTGGTGCTCTACGTGGTCTCGGTCGGCGCGGTGAAGGGCTTCGCCTTCGCCCTCGGGCTGGCCACGGTGCTGGACCTGGTCGTGGTCTTCCTCTTCCGGCACCCGATCATGACGATGTTCGCCCGCACCTCCGCATTCCTGTCCCCGCGGGTCAGCGGTCTCGGCCGGGCGCTGCCGCCCCGGACGGCCGAGCCGGCCACGTCCCGCAACCCGCGTGCCAAGGAGGCCTGAGATGGCAAAGAGTGGTCTCGCTAGCCGCCTCTACCGCGGCGAGGCCGGCCTCGATATCATCGGCCGGCGCAAGGTCTGGTTCGGCGTCGCGCTCGTGCTGGTCCTGCTGTCGGCGCTCAGCTTCGGGCTGCGCGGCTTCAGCCTCGGCATCGAGTTCGCCGGCGGCAACTCGTTCCAGATCCCGGCCAGCGTCGGCACGCTGGAGCAGACCGAGCTGGAGGTCGAGGAGGCCCTCGGCACGGCCGGTGGCGGGGCCGAGGTGGTCACCACGCAGAAGGTCGGCGGCACCGGCGGCGACTTCTACGAGGTGCGGACCACCCAGGTCGACACCGAGCAGGCCAACGCCGTGAAGGCCGAGATCGCCGAGAAGTTCGGCATCGACGCCGCCGCCATCAGCGGCAACCAGGTCAGCGAGGCGTGGGGCAGCCAGGTCACCTCCCGCGCATTGCTGGGTCTGGTCATCTTCGTCGCGGTGGTGATGATCTACCTGATCCTGCGCTTCGAGTGGCGGATGGCTGTCGCGGCCGTCTCCTCGCTGATCATGAACCTGGTCCTCACCGCCGGCATCTACTCGCTGGTCGGCTTCGAGGTCACCCCGTCGACGGTCATCGGGTTCCTCACGATCCTGGGCTTCGCGCTCTACGACGTGGTGGTGGTCTTCGACAAGGTGCAGGAGAACACGCGCGGCATCACCGCGAACAACAACCAGACGTACGGCGAGGCGGCCAACCTGGCGATCAACCAGAGCCTCATGCGGTCGCTGAACACGTCGGTGGTCGCGCTGCTGCCGGTCGGCGGTCTGCTCTTCATCGGTGCCGGCCTGCTCGGCGCGGGCACCCTGAAGGACCTCGGCCTGGTGCTCTTCGTCGGTATGGCGGTGGCGTTCCTGACCTCGATCCTGCTGGCCACGCCGCTGCTGGTGCTGCTCAAGAACTACGATCCGCGGATCCAGGCGCACAACAAGCGGGTGCTGGCCCGTCGGGGCGCCATCGCCCGCGGCGAGGTCACCCCGAAGGGTGCCGCCCGCTCCGCCGAGGCCGTCGACGAGCCGGTCGACCCGGAGTCGGCCGCGCTGGCCGGCGCAGCGCCGAGGGTGGGCGCCCGACCGGCCGGGAAGCGCCCGACCGGTGCCCGGGGTGGCCGGCCGGCCGGCGGCGGTGGCAACCGGCCGGGTGGCGGCAAGCGGCGCTGAGCCGGGCCGGGCAGACCCGGTAGGAACCGAACCGACGGCGTCCTTCATGCTGTGCGAGCAGCATGCAGGACGCCGTCGTCGTGAAGGGGAGCGGAACTGCCGTGACGGAGACCCACAGCACCGTGGTCCGGGGGGACAGCGGCCCGGACGCCGCCGCGCTGGTCGCCAGCCGGGTGCTCGACGTGCCCGACTTCCCGAAGCCCGGTGTCATGTTCAAGGACCTGATGCCGCTGTTCGCCGACGGCGACGCGTTCCGCGAGGTGATCGACGGGATCGTCGCGTACCACGGGCGGGACTCGTTCGACGTCGTGGTCGGCATCGAGGCGCGTGGGTTCGTGGTCGCGGCGGCCATCGCCTACGCGACCGGGATCGGCGTGGTGCCGGTGCGCAAGGCCGGCAAGCTGCCCCGTCCGGCCTACTCGGCCTCCTACGCCCTGGAGTACGGCGAGGCCACGCTGGAGGTGCACGAGGACGCCTTCACGGCCGGGCACCGGGTGCTGGTGGTCGACGACGTGCTGGCCACCGGCGGCACCGCCGAGGCGACGCTGGACCTGGTGGAGCGGGCCGGCGGGACCGTCGCCGGCTTCACCGTCCTGCTGGAACTCGCCTTCCTCGGCGGCCGGGAGCGGCTGGCCCCGCGTCCGGTGCATGCCCTGTTGACCGTTTGACCCGCCGACCGTCGGGCGGAGGCGGTGCGGACCGTCCGGCGGAGCGGCGGGGCACCGTCCGTGCGGGTAGCATTGCCCTTTGCTGACCGGGCGGGACCCGTCCGGGCGGCGCGAGACCAGGCCGGCCGGCGCACGGTCGGTGACTTCCCGGCGAGCGGTGAGGAGGCCGGTGTCCCACGATGTCGCCCCTCCGGTGGAGGGCACGGTGTACCCGACAGGCGACGCGGACGGCTCGGTGACCGCACGGAACGGTGACGCGCAGGCCCCGGAGGCGGGCCCCGGCGCGGCCGGCCCGGCCGAGCCCGTACGCCCCGACCAGCCGGCCGCGACGGCCGGCGGCGCGGGCGCGGCGACCGAGGGGGTCGTGCTTCCCTTCCCCACCGACGGCCTCGACGACCACGTGCCGAGCGCTGGTTTCGCGCTCTCCACCGCCCCCACCGGCCGCAGGGTCCGGGCACGGCTGGCGCGGTTCAACGCGCCGTGGCAGTCCTCGCAGGTCAGCGAGGTGCTGGAGCCGCTGATCTCGACCCACCGGGACGCCCACCCCAAGGCCGACGCGCGGCTGCTGCAGCGCGCCTTCGACACCGCTGCCCGCTGGCACTCCGGGCAGTACCGCAAGTCCGGCGACCCCTACATCACGCACCCGCTCGCGGTCGCCACGATCCTGGCCAACCTGGGCATGGACACCACCACCCTGGTCGCCGCGCTGCTGCACGACACCATCGAGGACACGGAATACACCCTCGACCAGATGCGGGCCGACTTCGGCGGCGAGGTGGCGCTGCTGGTCGACGGGGTGACCAAGCTCGACAAGGTCAAGCTGGGCGACGCGGCCAAGGCCGAGACGATCCGCAAGATGGTCGTCGCGATGGCCAAAGACCCGCGGGTGCTGGTGATCAAGCTGGCCGACCGGCTGCACAACATGCGTACCCTCACCTTCCTGCCCCGCCCTAAGCAGGAGCAGAAGGCGAAGGAGACGCTGGAGATCCTGGCCCCGCTGGCCCACCGGCTGGGTATGAACACGATCAAGTGGGAGCTGGAGGACCTGGCCTTCGGCACGCTCTTCCCGAAGCGCTACGAGGAGATCAACCGCCTCATCGGGGAGCACCAGCCGCAGCGCGAGGCGCTGCTGCGCCAGGTCACCCAGAAGGTGCAGACCGACCTGAAGGCCGCCAAGATCAAGGCGGAGACCACCGGGCGGCCGAAGCACCTCTACTCGATCTACCAGAAGATGATCGTGCGGGGTCGCGACTTCAACGACATCTACGACCTGGTCGGGGTGCGGATCCTGGTCGACACGGTGCGGGACTGCTACGCGGCGCTGGGCGTGATCCACGCCAACTGGCAGCCGGTGCCGGGCCGGTTCAAGGACTACATCGCGATGCCCAAGTTCAACATGTACCAGTCGTTGCACACGACGGTCATCGGGCCCACCGGCAAGCCGGTGGAGATGCAGATCCGCACGTACGCGATGCACCGCACCGCCGAGTTCGGCATCGCCGCACACTGGAAGTACAAGGAGCACAAGGGCACCCAGATCGTCGGCCCGCCCGCCCACATCGACGAGATGACCTGGCTGCGCCAGTTGCTGGACTGGCAGCGGGAGGCGGCCGACCCGAGCGAGTTTCTCGACGCGCTGCGCTTCGACCTGTCCAGCCAGGAGGTGTACGTCTTCACCCCGAAGGGTGACGTCATCCCGCTGCCGACCGGCTCGACGCCGGTGGACTTCGCCTACGCGGTGCACACCGAGGTGGGGCACAAGTGCATCGGGGCGCGGGTCAACGGCAAGCTGGTGCCGCTGGAGTCGACGCTCTCCAACGGCGACGTGATCGAGATCTTCACCTCGAAGTCCGACACCGCCGGCCCGACGCAGGACTGGCTGGGCTTCGTCAAGAGCCCGCGCGCCCGCACGAAGATCCGCCAGTACTTCAACAAGGAGCGGCGCGAGGAGGCGATCGAGGCCGGCAAGGACGCGATCGTCAAGGCGATGCGCAAGCAGGGCATGCCGTTGCAGCGGATGCTCACCTCCGACGCGCTGATGGCGATCGCCCGGGACCTGCACCTGGCCGACGTGGCATCCCTCTACGCCGCCGTCGGCGACAGCCAGGTCTCCGCCCAGTCGGTGGTGCAGAAGCTGATGGCCGCGTACGGCGGCGAGGAGGGCGCGGCGGAGGACATCGCCGAGACCGCCGTCGCCACCCGGCCACCCCGCAGCCGGCAGAGCAGCGCCGATCCGGGCGTGGTGGTGCGCGGGGTCAGCGACGTGTGGATCAAGCTGGCGCGCTGCTGCACGCCGGTACCGCCGGACTCGGTCTTCGGCTTCGTCACCCGCTCCGGCGGGGTGAGCGTGCACCGCGACGACTGCGCCAACGCCGAGGACCTGCGGGCGCAGGCCGAGCGGGTGGTCGAGGTGAGTTGGAAGCTCACCTCGGCGTCGACGTTCCTGGTCGCCATCCAGGTCGAGGCGCTGGACCGGCACAAGCTGCTCGCCGACGTGACCCGGGTGCTCTCCGAGGAGCGGGTGAACATTCTCTCCGCGACGGTCACCACCACCCGCGACCGGGTGGCCGTGAGCCGGTTCAGCTTCGAGATGGCGGACCCGAAGCACCTCGGTCACCTGCTGGCCGCGGTCCGCAAGGTCGACGGCGTCTTCGACGCCTACCGCGTCACCTCCGGCGCCTGACCCGGCCCGATCCTCCGCCCGACGGCGCGCCCCGGCCCCCCCACCGAGCCGGGGCG
>NZ_JBPQTK010000151.1:0-13241 GCF_051386315.1 Micromonospora sp. URMC 107 | reverse complement strand
CTCCCCCCCAGGAGCCCATGTGCTTCCCCGCTCCGGCGACGTAGTGCACGTGACTCGCGCGGCGAGTGTCCAGTTCCTCAGACCCATCATGTTCCGGGTCATCCGGGTGCTCGACTGGCCGACCTACGACGGCTGGGTCTGGCTCGAAGGCTACGAGTTGAACGCATCGGGGGACGCGGTCAACCGGCGGTCGATCTTCGTCCAGCGGGAGGGGCTGCGCCACCTGCGGTCGGCTCCCGAGCCGCGTCCGCACACCGTGCGCGCGCCGCGCCGGCCCGTCTCCCGCACCCCGGTCCGGGTGGGCTGACCTGCGCGATCGGCAGCCGAGGGGTGTGCCGTCGCCATAGAATGAGGTACGCCCACCCCGGCACGTTTCCACCCCGCGCGTCCAGGACCCCGAACCTGGGATGGCCATGGTCAATCAGCCCGCCGCGCGGCGGCACCACCGCTCCCGTATCGCCTACGCCTTCGGACTCCTGGCGCTGCTCGGCGCCGCCACCACGTTGGTGGTCGTGGTCCGCGATCCCGCCCTCTCGTCCACCACGCGGCTGACCACCCCGGTCCCGGCACCGGAGATCACCGTGGTGGACGAGGACCCGCCCGACGGCGACGACGGGCTGGACGACCTCCACGCCCCGTACCCACTGGCCGGGCCGGACGCGTTCGGCGACGCCGACGAGCCCGGACCGGCCGCCGCCGGGACCGACGTTCCCACGGACTCTGCGGGCGGTACGGCGCAGGCCGCCCGCCCCGCACCCGACGACGTCCGCCGTTCCCTCTTCTGGTCCGGCATCTTCGGACTGGCCATCTCGCTGGCCGGGCTCGGCATGGTCGGGACGAGACGGCGCATGTGGTGACGCGGCGGCGCCCCCCGTGGCGGCGAGGTCAGCGGCTCACCGGGTGGCGGTCGGTTCGACCGACGGCGTGACCTCGCCGGTCGGCGAGGCGGCGTCGCGGGCCACCACCAGCGTGACCTCCTCGTCCTCCGGAACCAGCTCACCCGCCTCCGGTTCGGTGCGGATCACCGTGCCGGCGGGACGGTCGGACGTCTCGTACTCCACCCGGTGGCCCAGCCCGACGTCGTCCAGGATCGCCTGCGCCGTCGCGAGCGGCAGGTTCACCACCGGCGGCATCGGCAGCTCGGCCGGCGCCGAGGGCGACGGGGACGCCGAGGGCGACGAGCTGGTAGGGGCGGCCGAGGTTGGCGCGGCGGTGGTCGGCGACGCGCGGGTCACCGACGGCGACGGCGACGGCTCCGGCCCGCTCGGATCGTCGTCCGCCGACTGGAGGGCCAGCCACAGCCCGGCACCGAGCAGGCCGAGCAGCAGCAGCACGATCACGCCCCACAGGATCGGCAGCCACCAGCGCCGCGCGCCCTGGTCGTCGGCGTACCACTCGGCCTCCGGGTGGTCGTCGGGCCGGGCGGGGCGCACCTCCGCCCGGCCGGACCACGGCGCCGGCCCGGACCGCTCCGACGGCATGGCGGCCGTACGGTCCAGCGGGGCGGCGCCGTCGACGGGTTGGGTGGCGTCGGCGCCCGCGGCGGGCCGGTCGGGGCGGGGCAGCTGCTGCGTACGGTCGGGTTCCGCCCCGGCCGAGGGGTCGCCCGGCGGAGGCAGCGGGCGGGTCCGGTCGTCGGGTTCCCCGGCGGGCGGTTCCTGGCGGTCGTCGCTCATGCCGGCACTCCGCTCCGCTGCGTGCCGACCTGAGGCACCACCGCACTGTGCCGATGACTCGCTCGCTGACGCTCGCTCATCGCACGTCCTCTCCCGGCCCGGGCGGGCGTCGCGGGCCCCTGACCGCCAACCTAGCGGTCCCGGGGGCCATCGGCCGGGATCAGCGTGCCGGACGCTCCGTCACGGTGTCGGGGAGGCCGATCCGTCGTCGTCCGGCGCGGCGCCGCACCAGAGGGACACCTGGTCGTTCCACCGGCCCGCGCCGTCGCCGGCCGGGTCCTGACGGCTGACCGTCCCGGTCCTGCCCGTCCGGTACTGCGGGTAGAAGCCCTCGTCGACGAGTTCGTCCGCCGCGTCGTCGCAGTCGTCGCCCACCACGTCCGGCACGGTGGCGGCCGGCGCCGGTCCGCTCACGTAGAGCGTCACGGTGCGCCCGGGCTGCACCTCGGCACCCACCTCCGGGGAGGTGCGCTCCACCGTCGTCCCCGTGCCGCCACCGAAGACGAGCCGCCAGCCCAGCCGCTTCTCGCGCAGCTCGTCGCGGGCGTCCTTGAAGTCCTCGCCGACGACCGCCGGGACCGTCAGCCCGGCGGAGCGGCTCGGCGCGGTCGTCCGGGGAGCCGGCGGCACGGACCGGCCCGGGGTCGACCGGGCCGCACCCGGGGTGCCCGTGGAGGGCAGGGCCTCCGCCGCTGCCGGCGGTGTGGCCGGTGGATCGTCCCCGCCGGCCAGGATCCAGCCGCCGGTCGCGCCGACGGCGGCGAGCAGCACGACGGCCAGCCCGCCCCTGAGCAGCACCGTCGACCGGTCCGGCCCGGCGTCGTCCCGCGCGCCCGTGTCCCCGTCCGTCATACGCCCACCCCGCCTCGATCACCGGCGACCGTACCCGCTCGCGGCGACGCCGGCGTCATCGCCTGTCGTCCCGGGCGGACCGCACGACTCGCCGCGCCGACCACGGGACGTTACGCTCCCCGGCATGGCCAGACGGGGCTGGGGAGGATCGATCGCTACCGCGGTCGGCGTCGCTGCCGGCGCGGGCGCGGCCCAACTGGGCTTCGGCTACGGGCTGGGCATCATCAACTGGGCGCCGGCCGACGCGACCGCCGGCGCGACCGCCTGGGTGGCGGGCCTGATCTGGGCCACCTGGATCGCGGCCACCTCGACGGTCTTCGGCGCGGTCTGCGCCCAGCGGCTGCGCGACCACGCCCCGGCGCCGCACGCCGACCGCGCCGACGCGGTTCCGGCCGAAGACGCGGCTCCGGCCGTACCGGCCAACGGCGCCCTCGGCTCCGTCGCGCTCGCCGTGGCCGCCGGGTTCGGCGCGCTGATCACCGTGCTGCTGGTGGCCGTGCCGGCCCGGGAGGCGGTGGCGGTGGCCGACACCGGTTCGCCCCGGAACGTCGCGGCGGCCTACGCGGCGGCCGGCGTGCTGGTCGGGGTGCTGACGGCGGTCTGGGCGCTGCGCTCGCGGGCCGCCGCGAACAACGTGATCGCCACCGTCGGCTGGCTCTGGCTGCTCGCCGTGATCGCCGTCGTGGACGGCGTGCTGGCCGGGCGCGGCCTCACCAGTGCGCAGCTCGGCATCTGGCAGCTCGGCCCCGACGACGGGCGGTACTGGATCCGCGACTACTTCTACTGGCCGGGGGCGCTGCTGTCCCTCTGTTCCGCGCTGGTGATCGGTGTCCTCGCCGCCCGCCGGGACGCCCGGCATCCCGACCACCGGGTCGGGGCCGCCGCCTCCGGTGCGGCCGGGCCGCTGCTCGTCGCGACCGCGTACTTCCTGGCGGTGCCGAGGCTGACCGCGATCAGCCCGGAGCAGGTGTCGGCGCACCTGATCGCGCCGTACGCGGTGATCATCGGGGTCGGCGGCGCCGTCCTGGTCACCGCCCTCGCTCAGCGGGCCGCCCGACGGGCCGCGACCCGGGGACCGGTGCGGGTGCCCCGCCAGCGCACCGGCGAGCCCGCCGACCACCCGGGCGCACCGGCTCCGGGTGGGCACGTCCACCCGGCCGACGGCACCGACACCGGCGACGCCAGGGCGACGCACGACGACAGCCACCCCACCACGACGCCGGGCGGCAGCGACGCCGCCACCGCGCCCGGCGGCAGCACCACCCCCGCGCCGCCGGTCGGCTCCGCGCCGGGGCGGGACACCGTGGCGGCGGGCGGGGGGACGCTTCCCACCGACCGCGAACCGGTGCCGGTCGCCGCCGCGGGAGCCGCGGCCACGCCCGGCACGCCGACCGGGGAGCCGGCCGCTTCGTCGGCCGAGGACGTGCCGGCACCGGCCACGACCGGGGAGCCGGCCGTCGACGGTCCGGCGGAGCCGCCGGCCACCGGCCGGCGCCCCCGCTCCGGCCGCCGCACACGCTGAACGCCGGCCGCGTGCGGGACGGCTTTAGGGCGGAGCGCCCAGGCGGACGGCTCCGCCACGGAGAGCCCGTGCGGACGGCTCCGCCACCACGGAACGCCCGGGCGGGACGGCTCCGCTACCGACCTGCCGCAGCGGCTCCGGGACGGAGCGTCCGGGGCCGGGTCAGTCGACGGGCCAGGTGTGCACCGGCTCGTTGCCGCGTTGCAGCTCGGCGTAGCGCTGCACCATGTGGTGCAGGGCGGCGTCGCGGTCCATGCCGCGGTGCCGCTCGGCCGACCAGACCGCCTCGGTCTGCCAGACCGCGCCGTTGCGGCCCGTGCGGCAGCGTTGCTCGATGATGCCGAGCAGCCGGTCACGCTCGGCCGGGGCCACCCCGAACCGGTCGAGCCCCGCGGCGGCCGTGGGCAGCAGGACGTCCAGGACCAGCTTGGTCACCGGCACCTCGCCGAGGCGGGGCCAGTGCAGGACGGCGTCCATGCCGCGCCGGGCGGCGGCGTGGAAGTTCTCCTCGGCGGAGCTGAAGGTGAGCTGGCTCCAGATGGGCCGTTCCGCCTCCGCCAGCCCTCGCGCCAACCCGAAGTAGAAGGCGGCGTTGGCCAGCATGTCGACCACGGTCGGGCCGGCCGGCAGCACCCGGTTCTCCACGCGCAGGTGCGGACGGCCGTTCATGATGTCGTAGACCGGCCGGTTCCACCGGTAGACGGTGCCGTTGTGCAGGCGCAGCTCGCCCAGCTCCGGCACGCCGCCGCCGTGCAGGACCTCGACCGGGTCCTCGTCCTCGCAGATCGGCAGCAACGGCGGGAAGTAGCGGACATTCTCCTCGAAGAGGTCGAAGATCGAGGTGATCCAGCGTTCACCGAACCAGACCCGCGGGCGTACGCCCTGCGCCTTCAGCTCGTCCGGCCGGGTGTCGGTGGCCTGCTCGAACAGGGCGATCCGGGTCTCCGCCCAGAGCTGCCGCCCGTAGAGGAAGGGCGAGTTGGCCCCGACGGCCACCTGCACCCCCGCGATGGCCTGGGAGGCGTTCCAGTAGTCGGCGAAGCTGTCCGGGGCGACCTGGAGGTGGAACTGGAGGCTGGTGCAGGCGGCCTCGGGGGCGATCGAGTCGGTGTGGGTCTGGAGGCGCTCGACGCCCCGGATGTCGAGCTCGATGTCCTCGCCCCGGGCGCCGACGATCTGGTCGTTGAGCACCCGGTACCGCTCGTTGGCGGAGAGGTTGTCCTCGACCAGGTGACGCTCGGTGAGCGTGGGCAGGATGCCCACCAGGACGATCTTCGCGTCCGACTTGGCGGCCCGCTCGTCGGCGCGGGAGAGGCTGCCGCGCAGGTCCTGCTCGTAGTCGGCGAACCCGTTGCCCTCGATCAGCCGGGGCGGCGCGTTCAGCTCCAGGTTGAACTGGCCCAGCTCGGTCTGGAAGAGCGGATCGGAGATGTCGGCGAGGATCTGGTCGTTGCGCATCGCCGGCTCGGCCGCCGAGTCGACGAGGTTCAGCTCGATCTCCAGCCCGGTCATGGGTCGGTCGGCGTCGAAGCCGAAGTCGTCCAGCATCAGGGCGAAGACGTCCAGGCACCGCCGGACCTTCTGTCGGTAGCGGACCCGGTCATCCCGGGAGAAGGCGCCCTGCTCGACGTCCCTGCCCATGTTTCCTCCCGGCGCGAGGCGCAGTCGGACCGTGCCGGCCCGGTAAGCGCGTGGTGAACCCTCCACGTTAGGAGCGTCGGCATCGTCGGGACCAGAGGAGGTCCCGGCGATCCCACGGCCGGGACGACCGTGCTCCGGCCGACGGACGCGCTCCCGGCGGCATCTCTACCCAGCGCGGGTCGCCCGGCACCGGACCGGACCGCGAATAAGTCGTGACAAATCGCACCGGGGCGGCGCGGCCTTCGCCCTGCGTACACGCGTCGGGCCCGCGCCGTGACGCGGCGCGGGCCCGGAAGCGGTGCGGCGGATCAGGCCTGGCGGACGGCCTCGCCCTCGATCTCAATCTTGATCTTCTTGCCGACCAGCACGCCCCCGGTCTCCAGGGCGACGTTCCAGGTCAGGCCGAAGTCCTCGCGGTCGATCTCGGTGGAGGCGGAGAAGCCGAAGATGTCCTGCCCGAACGGGCTGCGGCCCACGCCCTCGAACTCGACCTCCAGGTCGACCGGGCGGGTGACGCCCTTGATGGTCAGCTCGCCGGAAAGGACGAACTCGTTGCCGTCGCGGGACTTCACGGCGGTGCTGCGGAACTCCAGGGTCGGGAAGCTCTCGACGTCGAGGAACTCGGGGCTGCGCAGGTGCGCGTCCCGGTCGGCCTGGTTCGTGTTGATGGTGGCCGCCTGGATGGTGGCGCTGACCGAGGACTGCATCGGGTCCTCGGTGACGGTGATGGTGGCACTCGCGTCGGCGAACTCACCGCGTACCTTGCTGACCATCATGTGCCGGGCGACGAAGCCCACGCGCTTGTGTGCCGCGTCCAGCAGGTAGGTGCCGGCGGTCGGGATCGTGAGGCCATCCCAGTCGCGGGTGACCGGTGCGGTGCTGCTGGTCATGGAAACTGCCCTCCGTGGGGAAAGTTGTTTAGTTGCCCAACGTCTGCCGCAGCAACTATAGGCACAACAATATTCCTCATGTCAAGGACTGCTACGATGGGTGCGTGGACCAGAACGTGTTCGACGACCCCCGGATCACCGCCGTCGGCCTGCTCGTCGAGGCGCACGCCGGGCTCTCGGCCCGGTTCGCCGCCCAGTTCGAGGAGCACGGCCTCTCACCGGTCGAGTTCGAGGTGCTGACCAGACTCGCCCGCTCACCCAACAACCAGCTGCGGATGACCGACCTGGCCGCGCAGACCTCGCTCTCGACGAGCGGCGTCACCCGCGTGGTGGACCGCATGGAACGCGACGGGCTGCTCGCCCGCCGCGCGTGCCCCTCCGACCGGCGCAGCTCGTTCGCCGTGGTCACGGCCTCCGGCCTGCAACGGCTCGACGAGACCCTGCCCGGGCACCTGCGGATCATCGAGCAGTGGTTCACCGGCCAGCTCGACCCGGAGGCGCTGGCGGCCCTGCTCGACGGGCTGCGTCGGGTCCGGGACGCGGTGCACCCTGGCGCCACCGCAGGAAGCACCGGATCGGCCTCCGACTGGGACGAGACGGCAACGCCGTCCTGACCCCGTCGCCGGGCCCCGCGACACCGGCAGAAAGAGCGGCAGAACTGCCGCACCCACGGGACGATAGGCGACCAAACCGGACGGAGCCGCGTGCGGGCGGTGGCTAGTCTTCGGGCAGTGGGGACGCACCGGGGGGTAACGGCGCGGGCGACGAGCGAGGGGTAGCAAGAGGGGCTTCGTCGCCCGCGTCACCCCCGGTTCGCTCTGGGGTGCCCGCCACCTGACGGCCGACGTCGCCGTGGCCGACCTTCCCGGACCACCCGCTCGCGGTCGACGCGCGCAACAGCTCCTCCTCGTGCGGCAACAACCGGACACCGCTCTGCCGGCAGGCCCGGTCGAGGTGGTCCACCACGTCGGGGTCGCCCGAGCTGGCGGCCAGTCCCACCAGCGCCTCGACCACGTCACGCCGGTCCTGGCCGTCGACGGCGGCCGCCGCCGCTGCGGCGAACCACTCCGCCGCCAGCTCACGATCGCCCCGGTGCAGAGCCAGGTTCCCCTCGATCAGCGCGCAGATCCCGTCCTCGGGGCGCACCCCGGGCGTCGTGGCACCCGCGAGGCGCCCGGGCGGCAAGACCTCCTTGAGGCGCGGCACAGGCGGCGGCCCCGGGGGCGGGCGCAGCTCGGCCAGCACCCCAGCCGCCTCGGCGGCCCGGCCGTCACGGGCCAGCGCCAGCCCCACCGTGCCGAGCACCCGGCGGCGGTGGCCCGGGTCGCCCAGGTCCGCCAGGGCCGCCACCACCCGCCGGCCCGCCTCGACGGCGTCGGCGTACCGGCCCTCGAGGCGGCACACCTCGGCGAGGTTGGCCCGCGCGAGCACCCGCAGCCGCTGCTCCCCGCCCTGCGCGGCGAGCCGGTCGACCGCGGCCAGCCGGCGCCGGGCGGCCGCCAGATCGCCGACCCGGATGTCGTGCCAGGCGAGGTTGTTCTGCGCCACCGCCATGTTCCGAACCCGCCCGTGCCGGACGGCCAGCGCGAGCACCGTCTCGGCCTGCGTCCGCGCCTCGTCGTGCTCGCCGAGGGCGATCAGCAGCGCGCAGAGCACCGTCCGCGCCTCCAACTCCCCGATGACGTCGCCGGCCTCCCGGAACGCGGCCAGCGCCCCCCGCGCCGCCGGCAGCTCCTCGGCCCCGGCGCCGTGCTCGGCGGCGAGCCGGGCCACCCCGAGGGACGCCCACGCCCGCAGCACCGGGTCGACATCGGCGGTACGCGGATCCGCCAGCAGGCGCCGGAGCCACTGCCGGCCGGGGACGTCCCGCCCCCGGAACCGCCACCACCGCGACAGCGCCGCCGCCAACCGCAACGCGGTCAGCGGGTCGTCGACGGCGGCGTGCGCCAGGGCGGAGCTGATGTCGCCGGTCACCTCGTCCAGCCGGTGCACCGCCGCCGGCAGGTTGGCGCCGACCAGCTCCGGTGCGGTCCGCGCCACCAGCCGGGCGACGACCTGCGCGTGCCGGCGCCGGATCGCGGTCAGCTCCCCGACCCCGGTCGCCTGCTCCGTGGCGAAGTCCCGCACGGCGTCGAGCAGGCGGAACCGGAACGGCCCCGCGCCCCGGACGCTCAGCAGACCGAGTTCGACGAGCCGGTCGAGCAGCGGCACGGGGTCCACGGCCACCGTCCCGTCCCGGTCGGCGGGGTCGGCGAGCATCTCCTCGGCCAGCTCCACCGACCAGCGGTTGCCGAACGCGGCGAGCCGACGCAACGCGGCCCGTTCGTCCGGGGCGAGGAGGCGGTAGCTGATGGCGACCGCGTCCCGCAGGGTCTCCGCCACTGCCGCCCGCGGGCTCTCCGGGCGGCCCGGCTCGGTCGTGTCCCAGCCCGGCCGCTCCGCCGCCCCCGCCGAGGTGGCGAGGTCGAGGACGCGGTCGCCGTACCGGTCGAGCAGCTCGTTGAGATCGAGGATCCGGCCCCGGGCCGCCATCAGCTCGATGGCGAGCGGGAGCCCGCCCAGGCGGCGTACCAGGGCGGCGAGGGCGGGCAGCTCGGCGGGTCCGGGCGGCTCCCGGCGAACCTGCGCGAGCCGGGCGGTGAAGAGGGCCACGGCGGGGTAGCCGGCCAGCGCCGTCGGGCCATCCCGCTCGCTGCCCGGCGGCGGTACGTCGAGCGGGGCGACCGGCCACACCCGCTCCCCGGGCAGGCCGACCGGGTGCCGGCCCGTGACCAGCACCCGCAGCGA
Source organism: Micromonospora sp. URMC 107 (assembly GCF_051386315.1). Classification (NCBI taxonomy): domain Bacteria; kingdom Bacillati; phylum Actinomycetota; class Actinomycetes; order Micromonosporales; family Micromonosporaceae; genus Micromonospora; species Micromonospora sp. URMC 107. Next base: position 3,873 of record NZ_JBPQTK010000151.1, on the reverse strand, counting down.
CGGCACCGCCCCGGCGAGCCGGTGCACCGTCTCGGCGACCGCGTCGGGGGCCCGCTCGGCCGCGTCCACGAGCAGCAGCGCCGGCCGGCCGTCGAGGCGGACGGTCAGCTCGGTCAGCCGGGCGACGCCGAAGACGGCGACCGAGGCGGAGAGCACGTCGGCGGCGTCCGAGCCCTCACCGATGAGCACGCCGGCCGCCCCGCCGGGATGGTCGCCGGCGACCGCGTGGGCCACCGACAGGGCCAGCGCGGTCTTCCCCACGCCGGCCAGCCCGACCAGGCTGACCAGCCGGGGCCCGCGCCCGTCGGTGAGCAGCCCGACCAGCTCGGCCAGGTCGCGGTCCCGGCCGATCAGCGCGACCGGGGGCGGGAGCGCCGCCGGCGTACCGGCGTGATGGTCGGGGTCGACGCGGGCCGGCGGGGCGCTTCCGGCGGTGACCGGCGGGGCGGCCGGGACCTGCCCCCGGGCGGCGGCCAGGAACGCGGACCGGGCGGCCCCGGCCAGTTCCAGCGCGCCGGCGAGCAGCTCGACGGTGGTGCGCTGCGGCCGGGACGAGCGGCCCCGTTCCAGGTCGCGGACGGTCCGGACGCCGACACCGGCCCGGCCCGCCAGCTCGGCCTGGGTCAGGCCGGCGGCGAGGCGGTGCCCACGCAACAGCTGCGGCAGCCCGGTACGACCGCCCGGTTGCGGCGAACGATCATGACTCGGAGTCATGGGCAGGAAGGGTACGGCCGGGGTACGACCGGCGGCAGACGAGCGTCGCCCTGCCGACGCACCGGTGCGGATATCCGACAGCGGACCGGACGGACGGCGGCACGGACCGGCAACCGCCGAGCGGGCCGGTGGCACCGAGCGGGCCCGGCGACGTGGGAGGCGGCTGCCCCCACGCCAGCGGGCCCGTCGCCGTCACATGCCCAGGTCGCGGGCAATGATCATGCGCTGCACCTCGGACGTGCCCTCGCCGATCTCCAGGATCTTGGAGTCGCGCCAGAACCGGGCCACCGGGTACTCGTTCATGAAGCCGTAGCCGCCGTGGATCTGGGTGGCCTCGCGGGCGTTGTCCACCGCGATCGTGCTGGCGTGCAGCTTGGCGATGGCGGCCTGCCGCTTGAACGGCTCACCGGCCAGCATCCGCGCCGCCGCGTCGTAGTAGGCCAGCCGGGCGGTGTGCGCCTTCATCTCCATGTCGGCGATCTTGAACTGGATCGCCTGGTAGTTGCCGATTGGCTGGCCGAACGCCTGGCGCTCCTTCGCGTACCTGATCGACTCGTCGACGCAGCCCTGGGCGAGGCCGACGGCCAGGGCGGCGATGGCGATCCGCCCCTCGTCGAGGATGCGCAGGAACTGGGCGAAGCCCCGGCCGCGCTCGCCGAGCAGGTTCGCCGCCGGCACGCGGCAGTCGTCGAAGGTCAGCTCGTGGGTGTCCGAGGCGTTCCAGCCGACCTTGGAGTAGCCCGGCGCGACGGTGAAGCCCGGCGTGCCCGAGGGGACGATGATGGTGGACAGCTCCTTGGCGCCGTCCGGGCGGGTGCCGGTGACCGCGGTGACGGTGACCAGCGCGGTGATGTCGGTGCCCGAGTTGGTGATGAACGCCTTGGACCCGTTGATCACCCACTCGCCCGTGGACTCGTCGAGCACCGCGCGGGTCTGGGTGCCGCCGGCGTCCGAACCGGTGCCCGGCTCCGTCAGCCCGAAGCCGGCCAGCGCCTCGCCGCTGAGCAGCTTCGGCAGCCACTGCGCCTTCTGCTCCTCCGTGCCGAAGCGGTAGATCGGCATCGCGCCCAGCGAGACCGCCGCCTCCAGGGTGATGGCGACGCTCGAGTCCACCCGGGCCAGCTCCTCCAGCGCGAGGCAGAGCGCGAAGTAGTCGCCGCCCATGCCGCCGTGCTCCTCGGCGAAGGGCAGGCCGAACAGGCCCATCTTGCCCATCTGCCGGATCACCTCGTACGGGAAGGTGTGCTTCTCGTAGTGCTCGGCGATGACCGGGGCGACCACCTCGCGCGCGAATTCCCGCACGCTCTCCCGCAGCGCCTCTTGCTCCTCGGTGAGCCGGAAGTCCATGGAATCCTCCTGTGTGGATGGCCGCCGGGCGCTCGTGACGCCGGGGACGGGTCGCTGGTGCGCGGTGCGGGCCCGCGCCGGCCGGGTGGGGCCGGCGGCGGGATCAGACCGGGGTGACGCCGTGCCGGCGCCGGGAGAAGTGCCGCTCCTTGGTGCGGGCGGCGGCGAACCGCCGGACCAGCTCGGCGCGCAGCTCGTGCGGCTCGACGATCGCGTCGACCACCAGCTCGCTGGCGAGCCGGACCACGTCGATGTCGCGCTCGTACTCCTCGCGCTTCGCGGCCACGAACGCGGCCCGCTCGGCCTCGTCCTCGATGGCCGCGATCTTGTTCGCGTAGACCGCGTTGACCGCCGCCTCGGCGCCCATCACCGCGATCTTGGCGGTGGGCAGCGCGATCGTGGCGTCCGGCTCGAAGCCCGGGCCGGCCATCGCGTAGAGGCCGGCGCCGTACGCCTTGCGGACCACCACGCAGATCTTGGGTACGGTCGCCTCGGAGATCGCGGTGATCATCTTGGCGCCGTGCCGGATGATGCCCTGCTTCTCCACCGCGCTGCCGACCATGAACCCGGGCACGTCGGAGAGGAACAGCAGCGGCACGTTGAACGCGTCGCAGAGCTGCACGAAGCGGGTCGCCTTGTCGGCCGAGTCGACGAAGAGCACGCCGCCCTTGAACATCGAGTTGTTGCCGACCACGCCGACGACCTCGCCGCCCAGCCGGCCGAAGCCGATGGTCAACTCCTTGGCCCAGAGCGCCTGGATCTCGAAGAAGGAGCCGTCGTCGAGCAGGCCCTTGACGTACCGCCGCATGTCGAACGCCTGCCGCTCGCTCGCCGGCACCAGCGCGGCCAGGTCGGCCTTCTCCGGCGCCTCGACGGCGGGCGCGGCCGGCGGCTGCTGCGTCCAGTTCGCCGGCAGGTAGGACAGGTAGCGCCGCACCACGTCGAGCGCGTCGGCCTCGGTCTTGCAGAGGAAGTGCCCGACGCCCGACTCGGCGCAGTGCACCTTGGCGCCGCCCATCGCCTCCAGCGTGGTCTTCTCGCCGGTGACCATCTCGACCATCCGGTCGGAGCCGAGGTACATGCTGGCGTTGCCGTCCACCATGGCGACCACGTCGCAGAACGCCGGGATGTACGCCCCGCCGGCCGCGCTCGGGCCGAACAGCGCGCAGACCTGCGGGATCGAGCCGGAGGCGCGGACCTGGTTCCAGAAGATCTTGCCGGCGCCCCGGCGGCCCGGGAAGAGATCGACCTGGTCGGTGATCCGGGCGCCGGCCGAGTCGACCAGGTAGACCATCGGCACGCTGGTCGAGTAGGCCCGCTCGATGATCCGGATGATCTTCTCGACGGTGCGGGCGCCCCAGCTGCCGGCCTTGACCGTGGAGTCGTTCGCCATCAGGCAGACCGGACGGCCGTCGATGGTGGCCGTGCCGGTGACCACGCCGTCGGCCGGGAGACCCTCGGCCATCGCGTTGGCGTAGAGGCCGTCCTCGACGAAGGAGCCCTCGTCCACCAGGAGCGCGACCCGCTCCCGGGCGAAGAGCTTGCCCTTGGCGGCGTTCGCCGCGTGGTACTTGTCCGCACCGCCGGCCCGGGCCCGCTTGCGCAGCTGCTCCAGTGCCTCACCGTCGAGCGTCACGCCGACTCCCTCGCCACCTGAGCCGGTCCCCTCGCGGGCGGACCGACTGACCTGAACGATCGTTAGGCTAGCGCATCTTCCCGCCCCCCGGCGAGCCACCACCCGCGCCCTTCCCGACCCGGTCCCGGCGCGCCTCGCCTCCTGCCCCAGGCCCTGCCCTCCCCGCAGGGCCGGGG
>NZ_JBPQTK010000150.1:0-13319 GCF_051386315.1 Micromonospora sp. URMC 107 | reverse complement strand
GTTGGCCGGTGACGGTGGAGATGACGGGGGTGCGGGGTGGGTGGTGGGTGATGGATGCGGCGACGGTGCGGTAGTCGTCGAGCATGGGGTCCATCAGGTGGGAGTGGAAGGCGTGGGAGACGGTGAGGCGTTTGGTGCGGTGGCCTTGGGTGGCGAGTGTTTCGGCGGCGGTGAGGGTGGCGGTTTCGTCGCCGGAGAGGACGAGGTCGGTGGCGGTGTTGATGGCGGCGATGCTGACGGTGTCGGTGAGGTGGGCGGTGACTTGTTCTTCGGTGGCCTGTACGGCGATCATGGCGCCGCCGGTGGGGAGGTTCTGCATGAGTCGGGCGCGGGCGGTGACGAGGGTGGCGGCGTCGGTGAGGTCGAGGATGCCGGCGACGTGGGCGGCGGCGAGTTCGCCGATGGAGTGTCCGGCGAGGTAGTCGGGGTGGATGCCCCAGGATTCGAGGAGTCGGTGCAGGGCGACTTCGAAGGCGAACAGGGCGGGTTGGGTGTAGCCGGTCTGGTGGATGTCGTCGGTGTCGATGACCTCGCGTAGGGGCCGGTCGAGGTGTTTGTCGAGGGCGGCGCACACGTCGTCGAACGTGGTGGCGAAGACGGGGTACGCGGCGGCGAGTTCGGCGCCCATGCCCAACCGCTGCGCCCCCTGACCCGTGAACAGGAACGCCAGCCGCCCGCCGGTGGACACCGGGGTCGGCTGCACGCCGGCCTCCAGCGCGCGTACCAGTTCCTCGGTGTCGCGGCCCACCACGGCGGCGCGGTGCTCGAACGCGGTGCGCCCGACGGCCAGCGTGAAGCCGACGGCCACGGCAAACCCGACGTCCTCGGGGTCACGGCCCGCCACCGCGCCGGCCAGGCGAGCGGCCTGCGCCCGTACCGCCTCCGGCGTCCGTCCGGAGAGGACCCACGGGATCACCGGCGGCGCGACCGCGGCGACCGGCTCGGGAGACTCCGCCGGCTCGGGCTCCTCCAGCACCACGTGGGCGTTGGTGCCGCTGATGCCGAACGACGACACGGCGGCACGACGCGGACGGTCGCCGGCGGGCCACGCCACCGGCTCGGTCAGCAACGACACCGCCCCCGCCGACCAGTCCACCTTCGGGGACGGCTCGTCGACGTGCAGCGTGCGCGGCAGCAGCCCGTGCCGCAGCGCGCCCACCATCTTGATCAGCCCGGCGACGCCCGCCGCGGCCTGGGTGTGGCCGATGTTCGACTTGATCGAGCCGAGCCACAGCGGCCGGTCCCGGTCCCGCCCGTAGGTGGCGAGGATCGCCTGCGCCTCGATCGGGTCGCCCAGGACGGTGCCGGTGCCGTGCGCCTCGACCACGTCGACCTGGCTCGCCGACAGCCGCGCGTTGGCCAGCGCGGCCCGGATGACCCGCTGCTGCGCGGGCCCGTTCGGGGCGGTCAGGCCGTTCGACGCCCCGTCGGAGTTGACGGCCGTGCCCCGGACCACCGCCAGCACCCGGTGGCCGTTGCGGCGGGCGTCCGACAGCCGCTCGACCACGAGCACCCCGACGCCCTCTGACCAGCCGGTGCCGTCGGCGGCGGCAGCGAAGGACTTGCAGCGGCCGTCCGGCGACAGCCCGCGCTGCCGGGAGAACTCGATGAACGTCTCCGGAGTCGCCATCACCGTCACGCCGCCGGCCAGCGCCAGCGTGCACTCGCCGTTGCGCAGCGCCTGCCCGGCCAGGTGCAGGGCGACCAGCGACGACGAGCAGGCCGTGTCGACGGTGACCGCCGGCCCCTCCAGCCCGAACGTGTACGCCACCCGGCCCGAGGCGATCGAGCCCGTGGAGCTGTTGCCGGCGTAGTCGTGGTACATCATCCCGGCGAAGACGCCGGTGGCACTGCCCCGCAGCCCGGCCGGGTCGATGCCCGCGCTCTCCAGCGCCTCCCACGAGGTCTCCAGCAGCAGCCGCTGCTGCGGGTCCGTCGTCAACGCCTCGCGCGGGCTGATCCCGAAGAACTCGGCGTCGAAGTCCGCGGCGTCGTGCAGGAAGCCACCCTCGCGGGTGTACGACCTGCCCGGGGTGCCCGGGGTCGGGTCGTACAGCTCCCCCACGTTCCAGCCCCGGTCGGCGGGGAAGGCGCCGATGCCGTCGCGCCCGGCGGCGACCAGGTCCCACAGGTCCTCCGGCGTACGCACGCCCCCCGGATACCGGCACGCCATGCCGACGATCGCGATGGGCTCGTGCGCGGCCTCCTCCGCGTCGCGCAGCTTCCGCCGCGTCTCGCGCAGCTCGGCTGTCGTCCGCCTGAGGTAGTCGAGCAGCTTTTCCTCGTTGTCGGGCATCGACGTCACTCCAAGAGCGGACCGGTGGGGATCGGGTACTAGAGCGGGATGTTCCCGAGCGCGCCGCGCCGCCGGACGGGGCCGGTGGCGGCGGCGGGCACGGAGGCGGGACGGGGCCGGGTGTCCTCCGGGCGGACGACCTCGTCGGCCACGGCGAGGTCGAGGGGGCGGTCGAGGTCGCCCGCGACCGGCTCGTGGTCCTCGACGGGTCGCGCCACGAGTTCGCGGCGTCCGGTCTCCCCGGCCGCCGCGGTCGTCGTGCGGTGGATGACGCCGACGGTGGCCCCGGCGAAGGCGTGCGGCGGCGTGGCGTCGCGCCGCGCCGCCGGCCGCGACGGCCGGCGCAGCGGGGCGCGGCGGTGGCGCTCGCTGGTCACCGCGGTCATCGCGGTCAGCTCACCCTGCGCTCGTGACCCTGCCAGAATCGCTCCCGCAGCTCGCGGCGCAGGATCTTGCCGCTGGGGTTGCGCGGCACCCGGTCGATGAACTCGTAGTGCAGGGGCTGCTTGAAGGCGGCGAGCTTGCCGCGCAGGTGCAGCGCCAGGTCGCGCTCGGTGAGCTGCTGGCCCTCCACCGGCACCACGAACGCGTACACGGCCTCGCCCCAACGCTCGTCCGGCACACCCACGACGGCCGACTCGGCGACCAGCGGATGGCGGCCGATGACGTGCTCGACCTCGGCCGGGTAGACGTTCTCCCCCGCGACGATGATCATGTCCTTGATCCGGTCGCGGATGTACAGGTAGCCGTCCTCGTCCAGCACGCCGGCGTCCCCGGTGACGACCCAGCCGTCGACCAGGGTCTTCGCCGTGGCCTCCGGCAGGTTCCAGTACTCCACCATCGCCGCCGGGGTCCGCAGCCAGACCTCGCCGACCTCGCCGGCCGGCAGCGGGTTGCCCTTGTCGTCGGCGACCTTGACCTCGAAGCCCGGGTAGGGGCGGCCCGCCGCCTGCATCCTGCCGCTGTCCGGCGTGTGGTCGGCCGGGGGCAGGCAGATGGCGGTGTTGCCGGTCTCGGTCAGCCCGTAGATCTGGGCGAACTCGCAGCCGAAGCCCTCGACGCAGCGGGCGAGCAGCGCCGCCGAGATGGGCGCGCCGCCGTAGACCACCTTGCGCAGCGAGGTGAAGTCCTCCCGGGAGACGCCGGGCTCCGCCAGCAGCAGCCGCAGCATCGCGGGCACCAGGCAGGCGGTGGTGACGCGCAGCGTCCTGATCAGCTCGACCGCGCCCGCCGTGGTGAACTCGCGCATCACGACGTTGGTCACGCCCGACACGAAGCCCTGCGTCGCCCACCACAGGCCGCCGATGTGGAAACCGGCCATGCCGACGAGGCTGACGTCGCCCTCGCGCCAGTCGATCCAGTCCAGCTCCGCCGAGGCGAGCGCCTGGCGTACGGCGAAGAAGCTGCGGTGCGCGAGGACGACGCCCTTGGGCAGTCCGGTCGTGCCGCTGGTGTACATCTGCACCAGCGGCGTGTCGGGGGTGACCCGGCCCAGCACGTTCGCGTCCGGCTGCGCCGACACCCAGGCGGTGAAGCCGGCGCCGACCGCACCCGGCTCGTCGAGCCCGACCACCTGCTTCAGCGTCGGCAGTTCCGGTGCCAGCTTCTCGGCGACGGCGGCCGAGTCGGCGTCGACAAAGAGCAGGGCGGCCCCGGAGTCCCGCAGGATGTGCTCGACCTCGCCGGCGGCCAGCCGCCAGTTGATCGGCACCAGCACCACGCCGGCCTTCGCGGCACCGAAGAGCAGCTCGTAGTAGTGCTCGGACTCCTTGCCGAGGTAGGCGATGCGGTCACCGGGGCGCAGGCCGGCCGCCTGGAGGCCGCGCGCGACCTGGTTGCTGACGCGGTGCAGGGCGCCGTAGTCGACGCGCCGGCCCTCGCAGACCATGGCGACGACGTCCGGCTGCTGGACGGCGTGCCTGCGCACCACGTCGACGAGGGTGCGCAACTGAACAGTCACCGGGTCCTCCTCAGGGGACGTACGGGTGGGGGCGGCTCACGCCGCGTCGGCCTGGAAACGCATGCCGGGCGGGTTGACCAGCGCCATCCGCACCTCGCCCTCGGCGGCGCCACCCTGGGTGTCCCAGAAGCGCCACGGCATGTCGATGATCTGGACCGGCTTGCTGCGGTTGCGCTCGCTGAACTCGGCGAAGGACACCTCGCCGTGGAACGACGACGAGTCGATCGGCCGCCGGAACTTGCTGGTGAAGTTCGCGATCAGCATGTCCGGGAGCTGCTTGGCCCAGTAGTCGTCCATCGTCCACGCGGCCAGCGCGGGAACCGCCCGCTCCTGGACGCTCTTGGCGATCAGGTAGTACATGAGCTGGTTGAAGCAGATGTTCACCTCGACCGAGTTGAGGTGACCGGTGTCGTCGATGTAGCACGGGTAGGGGATGGCGAACTCGCCCTCCGCGCTCGCCAGCCCGTTGGCGACGGTGACCGTCGCGGACTTCAGGTACTGGGTCTTCGGCCTCGCGTACGGGCGCAGCACGTCCGAAAGCAGTCCCGGGTCGTTGGCGAATGTCGCACGCCCGATAGACGCGCCGTTCTTCACCGGCGATGTGGTCATTGCTATTCCTCCTTTGCGCACGAGTGCGAAATTGAAGGTAATCTCGGCCGGTCCATCACCCGGTAACAGCGGAAGAACTCAGCCGGCGCCCCTGGCGGACCCGACCGACGAGCCGGTCCAGCAGCATGTCGGAGGTGAGCGACAGGTCGGCCAGGAGCGGGTCGGTCGACAGCAGCGCCCGGTGCAGCGCCTGGATCCGCTCCGAGGGCTCGATGCCGAGTTCACCCATCATCCGCCGGCGGAACCGCAGGTAGACCTCCAGCGCCGCCGGCGTGCGGCCGGACCGGTGCAGCGCGAGCATCAGCATCGTGTGCGCCGACTCGTGCAGCGGGTGCTCCACGACCAGCGAGGCGAGCTCGGAGGTCGCCTCCCGGTGCCGGCCCAGGCACAGGTCGGCGTCGATCCTGGTGGTGTACGCGTAGAACCGGCGCTCCTCCAGCCGCGCCGCCTGGGCGCGCAGCTGCGGGCCCCACTGCCCCTGGTGCACGACGTTGCCGCGCCACAGCGCCAGCGACCGGCGCAGGTGCGCGCCCGCCTGCTCGTAGTCGCCCGCGTGCATCGCCGCGGTGCCCGCCGTGACCAGCTCGTCGAACTCGACGATGTCGAGCTGCTTCGGGTCCACCCGCAGCGTGTAGCCCCCGGAGCAGGTGAGCAGGACGTCCCGCGCGATGTCCTCGACGGACCCGCCGAGCACGTCGCGGAAGAGCTTGCGCACCTTGAACATGTACGTCTGCAAAGTGGCGTGGGCGGTGCGCGGCGCCCCCGAGCTCCACAGCTCCCGCACGAGCACCGACGCGCCGACCGGCTGGTTCACGTTGAACAGCAACGCGGACAGGACCAGCCGCAGCTTCGGCGCGCTCGGTGCGATGTCGACCCCGTCGTGGCGGATGACGAGCGGGCCGAGCAGCTCGAACCGCAGTCCGGCGAGCGGGTTTCCCGCCGGGCGCCGGGGCGGCCCGACCGGTGGCGGCTCGGTACGCCGGACTTCCGTTGCGGGGTCGGCCGCCGACTCCAGCAACGCGGCGAGGAGCGTCAGTTTCTCCTCGTGCGACATCGATCCCAGTTCCGCAAACTTGGTAATCATTTCGCCGACCTCGCTATCAGTCGGATCCACCGCACTTTCCACCGCCGACGACTGGTGCCGGCGTACTGGTTCCGTGACGGGAGCGACGATTCCGACCAGGGGGAGTCAGGACAGGCTTCCACGCTATTCCAAGCCAGGGTCGAGCCGATAGTGACCGCGTCATGGACGGGCGTGACCAAACGAGGGGGCAGCATGTGACCGCGGCACTTGCCCGCGGCCTGCGCTGCCGGGAGGCTGGGCTGGAGGCACGCTGGAGTGTCGCTGGAGCGGCACTGGTCGAGCAGGGGGCAGCCATGTCGGGTGGGGACGCACAGCTGCGCGTCGGGTTCAAGCGGCACCTGCGGGCCCACGTGGTACACGGTGACGCGGTCTACCTGCTGTCCGAGCGCGGCGCCACCTCGGTCAGCGGGACGCACGTCGAGGCCCTGGCCCCGCTGCTCGACGGCACCCGGGACCTCACGGAACTCGTCCGGGACAGTCCCGCCGGGATGTCGCCCGCCGAGATCGGCACGGTCGTCCGGCGGCTGGTCGACGCCGGCCTGGTCACGCTGCGGCCGGCGCAGGAGGCGGAGGCCGACGAACCCGTGCTCGCGTACTGGGAGTCGGCGGGCCTGGACCCCACGGCCGCCGTGCGGGCCACCGCCGCCGCCCGGGTCGACCTCATCCGCGTCGGCTGCCCGCCGCAGGATGCCGCGGCGGCGGAGGACGCGCTGCGCGCGGCCGGGTTGACGGTGACGCAGGTTTCCGGGAACTTTTCGGCCTCGCCCGCCGACTTATCGATTGTGCTCTCTGCGGACTATCTCGACGAGGGACTGGCTGCCGTCGACGCCGCGCACCGCGCCGCCCGCCGGCCCTGGCTCCTCGCGAAGCCCGGCGGCGCACAGGTGTGGGTGGGGCCGGTGTTCGACCCCGCCGCCGCCACGGGCTGCTGGCACTGCCTGGCGCACCGGCTGCGCGGCCACCGCCAGGCCGAGACGCGCCTGCGCGCCGTCGTCGGCTCCGCCACGGAGATCGGCACTCCGCCGGTGTCGCTGCCGCCGCTCGGCGCCGCCGCCCTGCACCTGGTGGCGCTGGAGGCCGCCAAGTGGACGGCCGGCCTGCGGCACGACGGGCAGCGCGCGGTGTGGACGTTGGACAGCGTCACCCTGCGCGGCGTCCACCACGAGGTGCGAGCCCGCCCGCAGTGCCCGGAGTGCGGCGATCCCGGCATGGAGCGCGACCGGGCGTTCCGTCCGGTGCCGCTGCGCAGCCGGCCGAAGGCGTCCCGTTCCGGCGGCAGCCACCGCGCCCTGCCACCGGAGCGGGTGCTGCGCGACTACGGGCACCTCGTGAGCCCGGTCAGCGGCGTGGTCAAGGAGATCACCCGCGACGGGCGGGGCCCGGCCTTCTTCAACTCGTTCCGCTCCGGCCCGAACCTCGCGATGACCACGCGCAGGAACGCCGAGCAGATGCGTTTCGCGCTGCGCGCCGAGAACGGCGGCAAGGGCGTGACCCCCGTGCACGCCGAGGTCAGCGCGCTCTGCGAGGCCATCGAGCGGCACAGCGCCTACTTCCATGGCGACGAGGCCCGGGTCACCGGCAGCTACACCGAGCTGGCCGACACCGCCGTGCACCCCGACGACTGCCTGCTCTTCGACGAGCGGCAGTACGCCGACCGCGCCCGCTGGAACGCCACCTGCTCGCCGTTCCAGTACGTGTGCGCGCCGTTCGACGACGCGGCCGTGACGAGCTGGACCCCGGTGTGGTCCCTCACGGAGCAGCGGCACCGCCTGCTGCCCACCTCGATGCTCTACTTCAACGTGCCCGAGCAGCACGGCGGCACGTCGCTGTGCGCGGACTCCAACGGCAACGCGGCGGGCAGCAGCCTGGAGGACGCGCTGCTGCAGGGTCTGCTGGAGGTGGTGGAACGCGACGCGGTGGCCCTCTGGTGGTACAACCGCACCCGGGCCCCCGCCGTGGACCTGGACAGCTTCCGCGACCGCTGGATCGACGAGCTGCGGGAGGTCTACGCGGGCCTGCACCGCGAGGTCTGGGTCCTGGACGTGTCGTCGGACGTCGGGATCCCCACCATGGCCGCGCTGTCCCGGCGCACCGACAAGCGGTGCGAGGACATCATGTTCGGTTTCGGCGCCCACCCCGACCCGCGGGCGGCGCTGGTCCGCGCGCTCACCGAGATGAACCAGTTGATGCCGACCGTGGCGGAGGTCGGCGGGGACGACGACGACAGGTACGGCTGGTCCGATCCCGACGCCGTACGGTGGTGGCGCACCGCCACCTGGGCCGGGGACGCCTACCTGCGGCCCGATCCGGCGGTGCCGGCACGTCGACTCACCGACTACCGCCACACCCCGACGGACGACCTGCTGTCCGACGTCCGCTCGGTGCAGCACAGGCTGGAGGCACTGGGGCTCGACGTGCTCGTGCTCGACCAGACCCGTCCGGACGTCGGGCTCCCCGTGGTGAAGGCCATCGTGCCGGGGATGCGGGGCTTTTGGGCGAGGTTCGCGCCGGGCAGACTGTTCGACGTCCCGGTACAGCTCGGCAGGCTCGACCGCCCCACGGAGTACGAGAACCTCAACCCGATACCACTTTTCGTGTAGAGCGGGCGCCCATGGCGTCGCCGCCGCGCCCGTCGAGGAGCCAGGTTGCCATCCGACGCCGACACGTCCCGCCCCGGACCGAGCCTGTCGCTGTGGTCCTTCCGGGACGACGTGACCATCGAGACGGCTGAGGACGGCAGTCTGACGATCCTCTCCCGTTGGGGCGACGTCCCGGTGGGCCGGCCCGCGCCCGCGGTCGAGGAGGTCCTGCACCGCATGACCTACGGGCCGGTCGCGCTCGGCAACGTCGCCGGGCTGGACGAGGGTGTCCTCCGGCCGGTCTTCGACCGGCTGCCCGGCCGGATAGTCCGCTCGCTCGGTTCGCGGGACTCGCCGGTGCCGCTGCTCTCCGTCCAGCCGGTCTCCCCGCTGGGGGTGTTCGCGCTGCCGGAGGTGGCCGAGGACCGGCCGCTCCGGCTGTCCCGTTTCGCGTTCGCCCACCAGCGGGACGGCGAGTTGGTGCTCGAGTCCCCGCTGTCGCACCACCGGGTGGTGCTGCACCGGCCGCAGGCGTCGCTGGTGCTCGGCGCGCTCCCCCGCGCGACCACCACCGTCGAGGTGGGACGGAAGGTCAGCCTGGCGCTGCCGGTGGTGGCCGACGTCGTCGCCTACCTGGTCGGCGCGGGCATGGTCGTCGTCGCCGAGGCCGGCACGTCGCGGTTCCACGAGGACTCCGACCCCACGCTGGCGATGTGGTCGCCGTACGACCTGCTGTTCCACTCGCGCAGCAGGCTCGGCCCGCACGACGACCCCGCCGGCGCGACGTTCCGCCACGTCGCGACCCTGCCGCCACCGGCCGCCGTCAAGCCGGTGCCCGCCGGGCCGCGGATCCCGATGTACCGGCCGCCCGTCACGGTGCCGCACGGGATGACCCTCACCGAGGCCGTCGACCTGCGCCGGTCGACCCGCACCTTCGCCGAGGCGGCGCCGTCGACCCGGGAACTCGGGGAACTGCTGTTCCACGCGGCGCGGGTCCGGATGCAGACGGTCGCCACGGCTCCCGACAACGTGCGGTACACGGTGACGCGGCGTCCGTATCCCAGCGCGGGTTCGCTGTACGAGCTGGAGCTGTACCTGACGGTGGACCGCTGCCCGGACCTGCGGCGCGGCATCTACCACTACAGCCCGGTCGACCACGCGCTGACCCTCGTCAACGCCGACCCGGCCGACGTCGACGAGTTGCTCGACAACGCGCGTGTGTCCGTCGGGGGCCGGCGGCCCCCGCCGGTGCTGATCACCATGACCGCGCGGGCGGGGCGGGTGTCCTGGGTGTACGACAGCATCTCCTACGCCACCACCCTGAAGCACGTCGGCATGCTCCAGCAGACGCTCTGCCTCGTCGCCACGATGCTCGGGCTCGCCACCTGCGCCCTCACCATGGGCGACGCCAGGGTTTCCGCGTCGGCGTTCGGGCTCGACTGGCCGGCGGAGGTCGGAGTCGGCGAATTCGCCATCGGACTACCCGAAAACGACATCTCCTGTAACGAGGAGTATCTGGGCGTACACGGAATGTGAATACGCCGATCGGGCATCGGCAAATGGCTTTGCGACATTTCACACGCGGGCGCGAAAAGAGCATTCATGATGCGTGCGGGCGCGTGATAGAACGGGGTTAATCGCGCCGGCCCGACAGGGGATGCCAAGTTGATCAAGGTGTTGTTGGCCGAGGACATGCACATGGTCCGAGATGCGCTGGTCGCGTTGCTCAACCTGGAGCCGGACATCGAGGTCGTCGCCGCGGTCGCCTCGGGCACGGAGATCCTGCCCATGGCGCAACGGTTCCGGCCCGACGTCGCCGTGATCGACATCGACCTGCCGGGCAAGGACGGGCTCTCCGCGATCGCCGACATCCAGGTCCACCTGCCGGAGATCCGCACCCTGGTCCTGACCGCGCTCGGCCGACCGGGCACCCTCCGCCGGGCGTTGTCCGCGAAGGCGACCGGCTTCCTGCTGAAGGACGCCCCGACCGAGCAGCTGGTCGACGCCATCCGCAGCGTCGCCGCCGGCCGGCGGGTCGTCGACAGTCAGCTCGCCATGTCCGCCTGGGACAGCGCCGAGTGCCCGCTCACGGCGCGCGAGACCGAAGTCCTCCGCCTCACGGCGGAGGGGCTCCAGGCCGTCGACATCGCGGCGCAGATGTTCCTGTCAGTCGGCACCGTCCGCAACTATCTGACCACGATCGTCAACAAACTCTCCGCCCGCAACCGCGTCGACGCCATCCGGGTCGCCCGGGAGGCCGGCTGGCTGTGACCGGGACGCGCCGCGGCGCTCCAGGCGCAGAGGCACCTTGGCGCACAGGCGGAACAGGTCCGGCTGCCGGTCGACCGTCAGCGAGCCGCCGATCTCCTGGGCGCGTGCGGACAGGTTGCGCAGCCCGTTGCGCCCACTGCCCGGGTCCCTGGGCGGCCCGACGGCCTGGTCGTCGTTCACGATCTCGATCCAGGCGTCGTCCTGGGTCTGCCGGATGGTGATGTCGCAGCGCTTGGCCTTGGTGTGCCGCAGGATGTTGGTCACCCCCTCCCGCAGCACCGTGGCGAGCACCGTGCTCACCTGGACCGACAGGTCCAGGTGGTCGCTGTCCAGCCGCACCTGGATGTCCGCGGCGGAGAGCACGGAGACGGCGGAGCGGCACTCCTCCTCCAGCGACAGTTCGCGGTAGCCGCTGGCGACGGTCCGCGCGTCGGAGAGGGCGACCCGCGAGATCTCCAGGATCTCCAGCAGCTGGTCGCTCGCCTCCTGCGGCGACTTTTCCATGAGCCGGTGCACCAGCTCGATCTTGAGCGAGATCGCGGACAGGCTGTAGCCGAGCAGGTCGTGCAGGTCGCGGGCGAAGCGCAGCCGCTCCCGCAGCACCGCCATGCGCGCGATCTCCGCGCGGCTCTCCTGCACCTCGACGACGAGCGCGGTCAGCCGGGACAGCCCGTAGACCACGAGCCCCGTCGTGACGGTGGAGATCGCCGTGTAGAGCATGTCGATCGGCGCGTGGGTGAAGAGCCACTGGGCGACGGCCATCGAGGCGACGATCAGGGCGAAGGTGACCCACGCCGCAACGGCCCGCAGCACGAGCAGCACGCTGCCGGCCAGGAAGCCCGGCATGCCGACCCACGCCTGGCCGAACGTCAGGATCGGCAGGTAGACCAGCGCCGCCTGGGTGGCGAGGACGCCGTAGCCCAGCGGCGTGCGCAGGCGTCCGTTGTCCCGGCCGTACCACAGCATCTGCATCGCCATCAGCACGGCGATGCACGTGAACGACAGCGCGATGGCGAGCGGCCCGACGGGCAGGAACATGACGTGGAGGAAGCCGATGAGGCTGATGCTTGCGAAGACGGCGGTGACGACGCCCATCGCGAGCCGGGGCGCCGGTAGCGGCGCGGCCCCTCGCGATGATGAGCGCCCTGGTGTGACGGAGAGGTTCACGGCAGCAGCGCTCTCGTTTGCTCTAGCGCAGCCGGCGTACGCCCAAGGGCCAACTCGCCCCGCACCCCGTATGGCCGGCCCCCGTATGGCCGGCCCCCCGCCAGCCGCGACGCCCGATGACGGGCCTCGGTTCAACAACCACGACACACTCCCCAGTGATCGACCCGACGGCGGGAATGGTTCCGTCTGCCCGCGCAGGAACCCGGTGAACCGTCGGACGCCGACAGGGCGCCGAAGCCCACAGGGTTGTTACGCAACGCAAACGTTTTTGAACGGATTCCCGGCCGCGAATTGCTATGTGCCCTTACGGACACCTTCCCCCTTGAGGGCAGACCTTTCCACAAAAAAATGACGGCCGTCAAGCCGTCTGTCCTTGGCCGCTGCGGTGCGAAAGGGTCCTACTCGATGCTAGGGAACATTTGCCGCCGTCACGTCATATCCTCTAGTAGGGACATTTGACGCGGGAGTCGCCGCGCGGCGGCGGGGCCTACCGGGGGAGCGCCGGACGCCGCCGCGGGGCCGGTGCCAGCACCGACACGAGGTCGCGCCGGGCCCGCGCCACACGCGAGCGGATCGTGCCGACGGGGCAGCCGCAGAATTCGGCCGCCTCCGCGTATCCGAGACCCAGCACCTGGGTCAGCACGAACGCGTCGCGGCGGGCCGCGGGCAGCGTGCGCACCGCGAGGTTGAGCGCGACCGTGTCGTCCAGGCCGGGTAGGTGGTGGGCCGCGGAACGCTCCGCGGTGGCCTGCCAGTCCTGGTCGGACACGATCCGGGGCCGGCTCGCGGCGGCGCGGAAGTGGTCGGCGGCCACGTGCCGCGCGATGGCCAGCAGCCAGGCCCGCGCGTGGTGGCGCCCGGTGAACAGGTGTGCGCTGCCCAGCGCGCGGGCGAACGTCTCCTGGGTCAGATCCTCGGCGTCGGCGTGCCCCACCAGGTAGACCAGGAAGCGCCAGACGTCACGCCGCGTGCTGCGGACGAGCGGATCCGCCGCGGCGCGGTCGCCCCGCCCGACGGCCAGGGCGAGAGCCGTGACCTCGCTTTCTCCCAGTGAGTCCGACATGAATTCACGGTAACCGTACGGGGTGCCGGGAGAAACGGATTCCAGTGGCGGTCCAGCCGGCCTCATCGCCGGGAACCAGAATTCGTGGGAACCGTCCGGCCGGCGCGTGGCGCGTCCCCGGGCCCACGCGGCGGGCCGGTCGGCGCGCGGGCCCGGGAGACAGGCGCGCGGGCCCGGGAGACAGGCCAGCGGGGCCGCCGACGCACGCGCGCCCGACGGCGGCGTCGCGCCCCGGACGCCCGGCGACTCGCCGCCCCGCCGGCCCCGGCCGGGCGGCACGCACGTCCGCC
>NZ_JBPQTK010000149.1:0-13392 GCF_051386315.1 Micromonospora sp. URMC 107 | reverse complement strand
GAGCAGGGCGATCACCAGGCCGGTGACGACCGCATCCGCACCGAGCCGAAGGAGACCCCCGGTGACCCGACCCGCCGGCACCGCCGAGCTGCCGACCACCGACCCCGTCGACCCCCGCGCCGCCCTGCACCGGCTGCGCGCCGAGGTCGCCAAGGCGGTCGTCGGGCAGGACGCGGTCGTCACCGGCCTGGTGATCGCCCTGCTCTGCCGGGGGCACGTGCTGCTGGAGGGCGTGCCGGGCGTGGCCAAGACCCTGCTGATCCGCACCGTGGCCACGGCCCTCGACCTGGGCTCCAAGCGGGTGCAGTTCACCCCGGACCTGATGCCGGGCGACGTCACCGGCTCGCTGATCTTCGACCCGCACACCGCCGCCTTCACCTTCCGCGAGGGGCCGGTCTTCACCAACCTGCTGCTCGCCGACGAGATCAACCGGACGCCGCCGAAGACCCAGTCGGCGCTGCTGGAGGTGATGGAGGAGCGGCAGGTCTCGGTCGAGGGCGAACGGCGGCCGCTGCCCGACCCGTTCATCGTCGCCGCCACCCAGAACCCGATCGAGTACGAGGGCACCTATCCGCTGCCGGAGGCGCAGCTCGACCGGTTCCTGCTCAAGCTCACCGTGCCGCTGCCCAACCGGGAGGAGGAGCTGGGCGTGCTCCGCGCGCACCACGCCGGCTTCGACCCGCGCGACCTGACAGCCGCCGGCGTACGGCCGGTGGCCGACGCGGCCGACCTGGCGGCGGCCCGGGCGGCGGTCGGCCGGGTGCACGTGGCCGAGCCGCTCTTCGGCTACATCGTCGACCTCTGCCGGGCCACCCGCAACACCCCGGCGCTGGAGCTGGGCGCCTCGCCCCGGGGCGCCACCGCACTGCTCAACACGGCCAAGGCGTGGGCCTGGCTGGCCGGCCGCGACCACGTCGTACCGGACGACGTGAAGGCGGTCGCCCGGCCGACGCTGCGGCACCGGCTGCGGCTGCGCCCCGAGGTGGAGCTGGAGGGCGTCGGTGTGGACGCGGTGCTGGACACGGTGCTCGCCACCGTGCCGACGCCGCGATGACCTGGCGGGCGGCGCTCCTGCTGGCGGTCGGCGCGCTGACCCTGCCGGCCTGGCCGTCGCCGTTCGTCGGGCTGCTGGTGATGACCGGGGCGGTGCTGCTGCTGGTGCTGCTCGACCGGGCGCTGGCCGCGCCCCCGGGCGCGCTCACGGCCGCCCGGGAGGGGGACCGCGCGGTCCGGCTCGGCGGCACCGCCACCGTCGCGCTGTTGCTGCACAACCCCTCCGGTCGTACGCTGCGGGCCCGGGTCCGCGACGCCTGGGTGCCGTCCGCCGGCGCCCGTCCCGACGTGCCCCCGGCGCAGCTGGTACGCGTCGAGCCGGGCGCGACGGTGGCGCTGCCCAGCCGGCTCACGCCCCTGCGGCGGGGCGACCGGCCGGCGGTGGCGCTGACCGTGCGCTCGTTCGGGCCGCTGGGACTCGGGTTCCGGCAGCGTGCCGGCCGGCCGGCCACCCCGCCGTGGACGGTGCGCGTGCTGCCCCGCTTCGACTCCCGCCGGCACCTGCCGGAGAAGCTGTCCCGACTGCGGGTCATCGACGGCACCCAGGTGAGCCGCGGGCGGGGCCAGGGCACCGAGTTCGACACCCTCCGGGAGTACGTGGTCGGCGACGACGTGCGGTCGATCGACTGGCGGGCGAGCGCGCGCCGGGCCGACGTGCTGGTGCGCACCTGGCGGCCGGAGCGGGACCGCCGGCTGGTGTGCGTGCTGGACACCGGGCGGACGTCGGCGGTGCGGGTCGGGGACGAGCCCCGGCTGGACACCGCGATCGACGCCGCGCTGCTGCTCACCGCCCTCGCCGCCCGCGCCGGCGACCGGGTCGACCTGCTCGCGGCCGACACGGCGGTCCGGGCCACGGTCACCGGCAGCGGCGGGCCGGCCCTGCTCCCCCGGGTGGTGCACGCCCTCGCCCCGCTCCAGCCGACGCTAACGGAGACGGACTTCGACCTCGTCGCCGGCGAGCTGCTGCGCCGGCAGCGGCAGCGCAGCCTGGTGGTGCTCTTCACCGCGTTGGAGGCCGGCGCCCTCGGCGAGGGGCTGCTGCCGGTGCTCCCCCGGCTGGCCGCCCGGCACAGGGTGGTGATCGCGGCGACGCACGATCCGGTGCTGACCGCCCTCACCGGCACCGTTCCGCAGCGCCCGTCGGACGCCTACGCCGCCGCGGCGGCCTGGCGGGCGCTCGCCGAGCGCGACCGGGTGCGCGCCGCCCTGGGCCGGCACGGCGTGACCGTCGTCGACGCCCCGGCGGGCCGGCTGGCCCCCACACTGGCCGACACCTACCTGCGCCTCAAGGCCCTCGGTCAGCTCTGAGG
This sequence comes from Micromonospora sp. URMC 107, assembly GCF_051386315.1. Lineage (NCBI taxonomy): Bacteria > Bacillati > Actinomycetota > Actinomycetes > Micromonosporales > Micromonosporaceae > Micromonospora > Micromonospora sp. URMC 107. Next base: position 11,029 of record NZ_JBPQTK010000149.1, on the reverse strand, counting down.
CGGATCGGCGTGGCGGCGCCGCTCGGCGGTGGCCCGGCGACCGAGGACCACCACGTACGCCAGGAAGGCGAGCCAGACGGCGGCGCCCACGGCGACGCGGAGCGGAACCGGCACGGGCGCGGGGGTCACGAACGCCTCGATGACGGCGGAGACCGCGAAGAGGCCCACCAGCCCGACGGCGACCAGGACGCCCTCGCGTCCCGCCCGGGCCACCGCCTGCCCCCGGGTGAGCTGCGTCGGCGGCGCGATCCACGCCCACCCGATGCGCAGGCCCACCCCGGCGGCCACGAAGACCCCGGTGAGCTCCAGCAGCCCGTGCGGGGTGATCAGGCCGAAGAAGACGTCCGCGCGGCCGTAGGCGACCATCACCCCGCCGACCACGCCGATGTTGAGCGCGTTCTGCCAGAGCAGGTAGAGCACCGGGACGATCAGCACCCCGGCGGCGAGGCACTGGGCGGCGAGCCAGGCGTTGTGCGTCCACAGGTGGAAGGCGAACGTCGGCGCGGCGAACTCGGTGTAGTAGCCGGCGAAGCCGGACTCGACCAGGTCGGCGGCCGCCTCGTCGCCGATGAAGGCCGCCGCCGTCCCCGGGTTGCCCGCCACGAACCAGATCAGGAAGAGGCTGAGCAGGCTGAACCCGGTCGCCACCCCGCACCACCAGGGCCACGCGCGGTAGACCGCGCCGGGGAAGCCGGCCACGAAGAACCGCCCGACCGCCGCCCACGACGGGCGCGGGCGGCCGGTGAGCCGGGCCCGGGCGCGCAGCACCACCTGGGAGAGCTGGCTGACCAGCGCCGGGTCGGGCGAGCGGCTGCGCAGCACCGACAGCTGGGTGGCCGCCCGCTGGTAGAGGGCGACGAGCTCGTCGACCTCGTCGGCGTCGAGCCGGCCGCGCCCGGAGAGCTCCTCCAGCCGTCGCCACTCCCCACCGTGTTCCGCGACGTACGCGTCGAGATCCACCGTCACCCCCGTCCGGCGATCATAGTGTTCACTGTCGGGGTGAGAGCACAACCACGACCGCCGGCCCTTCCCGCCCCCTGGGGTGACGCCGGGCTGGTCAGCGGGGAGGCCGTGGAGCTGGACGTCCGGGCCGCCCGGATCGGTTCCCGGGTGCTCGCGCTGCTGCTCGACGTCCTGGCCCAGGCGGCCCTCATGCTGGTGCTGTCCATGAGCGTCGGCGTCGCGCTGCTCAACCTGCCGGAGGGGCTGGTCGACGGCGCCCTGGCCGGCGGGCTCGCGACGGTGGGCCTGATCCTGGTGCTGGTCGGCTACCCGGTGCTGTGCGAGCGGTTCAACCAGGGCCGCACGCTGGGCAAGATGGCGGTCGGCCTGCGGGTGGTCAGCGCCGACGGCGCTCCGGTCGCGGCGCGGCAGTCGCTGACCCGGGCGCTGGTCGGCGTGGCCGTGGAGTGGCCCGGCCTGGTGCTGCCGCTGTTGAGCTGGGTGGCCGGGGTGGCGGTGATGTTGACGGACCGGCGCGGGCGCCGGCTGGGCGACCTGGTGGCGGGCACGCTGGTCGTGCACACCCGGGCGGCGACCGCCTGGCGGCCCGTCCCCACGGCGGTGCCCGCGCTGGCGGGCTGGGCGGCCACGGTGGACCTGAGCCGGCTGGACGACGCCCTGGCGTTGGCCGCCCGGCAGTACCTGGCCCGGGTCCACCAGCTGGCGGAGCCGGCGCGCGGGCTGCTGGGGCGCGGGCTGTGGACCGAGATCTCGGCGGTGATCACGCCTCCCGCACCCCCGGGCATGCCCGAGTCGGTCTACCTGGCCGCGGTCCTCGGCGAGCGGCACCGGCGGGCGAGATACCGGCTGGGGCTCGGCCGGACGGCCGCCGCGACGCTCTGGCCGGAGCTGCTGCCCGGTCCGCCCGCGCCGACCGCCGCGGCCCCACCGTCCACCGCGGCTTCGCCGGCCGCCGCTCGGCCCGGGACCGACGCGTCGCCGGGCACGATCCGGCCGGCGGCGCCCGACCTCGCCCCGGTGGCCGGGCCCGCCGTGCCGGCGCAGGCCGCTCCGGCGCCACGACCGGCGGTCGTGCTGTCGACGCGGGACGGCGGGGCCTCGGCGTCCCCCGCCGGCACCTGGTCCGACGCCGGCTCCTGAGTGGCGGCCCGGTCCGGCCGGGCAGGCGGGGCGGGCGTCGGCTGTGGCAGGATCCGGCTCGCCCCTACGGAGACAGGATGACCGTGGCCGACGACCTGTTCACCCCCACGATCGCACCGGCGGCGTACGAGGTGCGACGCCCACCGTGGCGGCCCCAGTCGCTGATCTTCCCCGCCGCGTTCGGTGGCCCGACGGCCGTCACCGTGCTGGCGCTGGTCAACGGGCGTCGCCTGGGGGTGTCCCGCCCGGCCCACCTGGCGGTGCTCGGCACCGGGCTGGCCGGGCTGGTCGCCCGGCTGACGATCACGCTCGCGTTCTTCGACGACGGGGGCAACCGTCCCGTACGGCTGATCGGGGCGCTGGCCGGCGGGCTGGTCTGGCTCGTGGCAGCCGCCACGCAGAAGCGCCTGTTCCGGGCGTACGAGCTGCGCGGCGGGCAGCCCGCGTCGCTGTGGCTGCCCGGCCTCGGGGCGGTGTTCGTGCTCGGCTCCGCCGAGGCCGTGCTGGTCTTCCTGGTGGCCGTCGCGTGACCGCCCCGGAGGTGCAGCTCGCCCGGGTGGCCCAGTTGCTGGAGGTGAACCGCCCGGAGCAGGCCCTGGCGGAGGTCGACCGGCTGCCCGCCCCGCTGGCCACCAGCCTGCTCGCGTTCCGGCTGCGGGCGGGCGCGCTGACCGTGCTCGACCGCTGGGACGACGTGGTGGCCGTGGCCCGGCAGGGGCTCGCCGAGCACGGCCCGGACGCCGAACTGCTCGGCCGGCTCGGCCTAGCGCTGCGCCACCGCCGCGAGCACGCCCTCGCCGAGCGGGCGCTGCTCGACGCGCTCGCCATCGAGCCGGAGAACCCGTGGCTGCTCTGCCAGTACGCCGACCTCTGCTCCGCCGTGGGGCAGACCGACAAGGCGGAACGCCTGCTGGCCCGCGCGGCGGCGATCGCCCCGGACGCGCCGGTCGTCTTCGCCTCCCGGTTCCAGCTCGCGTACGCCCGGGGTGACGACCGGGCGGCCGAGCGGGTCGCCCGGGAGTTCCTCGGGGCGTGGCCGGACAACCCGGTGGCGCTCGCCCTGCACGGCGTCGCCGCCGCCCAGCGCGGCCGGGTGGGCACCGCGCACCGTGCCTTCGGCCAGGCGGCGGCGCACGACCCGACCGACGCAGACTACGCCGACGCCGCCTGGGAGACCCGGGTGTACGCGCACCCGCTGCTGCTGCCGTTGCGCCCGCTCTACCGGCTGGGGATCTTCCGCACCTGGATGCTCGCGGTCGGCACGATCGTGCTGCTCAACGCCGCCGGCCTGAAGGTGCTCGGCGGCCTGTTCGCCGTGGCCTGGATGCTCTTCTGCGTCTGGTCGTGGATCGCTCCGCCGCTGGTGCGCCGGATGGTGCTCGGCCGGTGGCGGTCGTGAGGGCGTTCGCGCCCTGGCTGGCCGTCCTCGCCGTGGTGCTGCTGCTCGACGCGCTGCGGCTGCGCACGCTGGCCGCCGTGGTCTCGGTGGCCTGGCTCGTCTGGTGCGTGTGGAGCTGGGTCCGCCCCGCCCGCCGCCGCTCCCACCGGGACTGACCGCCCGGCGCACGCGCCCGCCCGCGCGTCGACGCCGACCGGCTCGCGTCCGTGCCGGCACGCGCCCGCCCGCGGTCGACGCCGGCCGGCTCGCCCCGTGCCGGCGGCGGCGTCCGCCCCGGAAACGCCGGCCGGGCCGACCGCTCGGCGGGGAGCGGCCGGCCCGGTCGGTGCGGCCGGGGTCAGTACCGGTAGTGCTCCGGCTTGAACGGGCCCTCCACGGAGATGCCGAGGTAGGCCGCCTGCTCCTTGGTCAGGGTGCTCAGCTTGGCGCCGAGCGCCTCCAGGTGCAGCCGGGCGACCTTCTCGTCGAGGTGCTTGGGCAGCACGTAGACGCCGATCGGGTATTCGTCGGTCTTGGTGAACAGCTCGATCTGGGCGATCGTCTGGTTGGCGAACGAGTTCGACATCACGAAGCTCGGGTGGCCGGTGGCGTTGCCCAGGTTAAGCAGGCGGCCCTCCGACAGCACGATGATGGCGTGCCCGTCGGCGAACTTCCAGAGGTCGACCTGCGGCTTGATGTTGACCCGCTCGACGTCGGAGCGCTTCGCCAGGCCGGCCATGTCGATCTCGTTGTCGAAGTGGCCGATGTTGCCGACGATGGCCTGGTGCTTCATCCGGGCCATGTGCTCGTTCGTGATGACGTCGAAGCAGCCGGTGGCGGTGATGAAGATGTCCGCCTTGTCGACCACGTCGTCCAGGGTGGCGACCTGGTAGCCGTCCATCGCCGCCTGGAGCGCGCAGATCGGGTCGACCTCGGTCACCACGACCCGGGCGCCCTGGCCGCGCAGCGACTCGGCGCAGCCCTTGCCGACGTCGCCGTAGCCGAGCACGACCGCCATCTTGCCGCCGATCAGCACGTCGGTGGCCCGGTTGATGCCGTCGATCAGCGAGTGGCGGCAGCCGTACTTGTTGTCGAACTTGCTCTTCGTCACCGAGTCGTTGACGTTGATGGCGGGGAAGAGCAGGGTGCCGGCGCGGTGCATCTCGTAGAGCCGGTGCACGCCGGTGGTGGTCTCCTCGGTCACGCCCTTGATGCCGGCGGCGATCCGGGTCCAGCGCTGGCCGTCGGAGGCGAGCGAGCGGTGCAGCACGCCGAGGATGACCGCGTACTCCTCGGAGTCGGCCGACTCGACCGGCGGGACGGCGCCGGCCTTCTCGAACTCGACGCCCTTGTGCACCAGCAGGGTGGCGTCGCCGCCGTCGTCGAGGATCATGTTCGGGCCCTGCCCGTCGGGCCAGGCGAGCACCTGCTCGGTGCACCACCAGTACTCCTCCAGGCTCTCGCCCTTCCAGGCGTAGACCGGGACGCCGGCCGGGGCCTCGGGGGTGCCGTCCGGGCCGACCACGATCGCGGCGGCGGCGTGGTCCTGGGTGGAGAAGATGTTGCAGGACGCCCAGCGGACCTGCGCGCCGAGCGCGACCAGGGTCTCGATCAGGACGGCGGTCTGGATGGTCATGTGCAGCGACCCGGTGATCCGGGCACCGGCGAGCGGCTGGGCGTCGGCGAACTCCCGACGGATCGCCATCAGGCCGGGCATCTCGTGCTCGGCGAGCTGGATCTCCTTGCGCCCGAACTCGGCGAGCGACAGATCCGCCACCTTGTAGTCGCCCTCGGCGAGAGTGCTCGGCCGGGCCTCGGACGGCGTCCCGCTGGCGGACGCCGGGAGGGTGCTGGTCATGGAATCTCCTGTCGGACGATGTGCTGCGCGACCATTCACCTTACGCTCGCGGACCGCAGTCGCGAGGACCGGCCGGTGAAGAGAGCACGAAGACATCAGCGGACAGCGCACGAGGCGGTCGGTCGTGGACGGTGTCCCGTCCGCCAGCCGCCCGCCCCGTGCATCCCCCCGGTTTGGTTCCCCCGCACGTTCTCGGACCGTCGTCGCGATAACGCTGCGTACCCATAGAGTCACACTGTGCCAGCGTCGAGTCAAGCTATTCCGGGAAAGTCGGACTTGCGCCGCCGCCCCGCGCCTCAGCGCAGGCCGCAGCTCGCCACGTACGCCTCCCCCGCGCCACCCAGGCGCAGCGGCCCGGCGGCGGCGCTCCCGACGGCCGCCCGCCCCGGCCCCAGCGTCACCGCGCCGGCCCCGTCGTCGACCGAGACCTCACCGGAGCCGCAGAGCACCACCCGGGGCCCGGGCACCTCGACCGTCACCTGCGGCAGCCCCGCGCCCACCGTCACCCGGTGCAGCGCGAAGTCCTCCACCGGCACCGGCCAGGTGACCACGCCCGGGGCCACCTCCAGCGGCGGCACCACCGGGTCACGGAGCACCTCGAAGCGCAGCACCCGCAGCAGCTCCTCGACGTCCACCCGCTTCGGCGTCAGCCCGCCGCGCAGCACGTTGTCGCTGGCCGCCATGATCTCCACGCCGGTGCCGCGCAAATAGGCGTGCAGGTTGCCGGCCGGCATCCAGATCGCCTCCCCGGGCGCCAGCCGCACCCGGTTGAGCAGCATCGCCACCAGCACCCCGGGGTCGCCCGGGTAGGCGGCGGCCAGGTCCCGCGCCAACTCCGCGTCCGGCCCCGCGACCGGCGCCGACGCCACGGCCGCCACCAGCGCGTCGCGCCGGTCGGCGGGCCAGGTCAGCAGCAGCCGTACGGCCTCGCGCAGGCCCGCCGGCCCGGTGCGCAGCGCCGCCAGCACCGGCTCCAGCGCGGGTACGCCGAAGCCTGCCAGCGCCGCCGCCGAGGCGGCCGGGTCCCGGAAGCCGCAGAGCGCCTCCATCGGCGAGAGCGCGACCAGCAGCTCCGGCTTGTGGTACGGGTCGACGTAGTTGCGCTGCCCGTCGGGGCGGGCCGCGTCGGCGGCGTGCCCGGCGCGGGCCTGCTCGGCGTCCGGGTGCGCCTGGAGGCTCAGCGGGGCGTCGGCGGCGAGCACCTTGAGCAGGAACGGCAGGCGGGTGCCGAACCGCCCGACGAGCCGCTCGCCGAGCCAGTGGTCCGGCTCGGCGAGCAGCAGGTCGGTGAGACTCACCCGGTCACCGCCGCGGTCGACCGCGGCGGGGCCGCCCGGGTGGGCGCCCAGCCACAGTTCGGCCTCCGGGCCGTCGCTCGGCACCGGCCGCCCCTGCAACTCGGCGATGGCCGAACGGGATCCCCAGGCGTAGTCGCGGATCGGTCCGTGCAGCAGCTCCACCGGTCAGCTCCCGGGCCGCCCGGCCGCCTCACCCGGCTCGACGCCCGGCGCGGCGGGCGACGCGGTCCCGGCGCCCGCCCGCTCGGCGGCGACGCTGTAGATGTCCGGCTCCAGGTAGATGACCCGGGCGGTCGGCACGGCGGCGCGGATCCGGGTCTCGACGGTGTTGATGCTGCGGGCCAGCACCTCGGCGGTGTCGCCGGACGGCACGGCGACCTTGGCGGCCACCATCAGCTCCTCGGGACCGAGGTAAAGCGTCTTCATGTGGATGATCCGCTCGAACTCGGGCCCATCGGTGACCGCCTTCTCGATCGCCGCGACGTCCTGCGCCTCGGCGCCCTCGCCGAGCAGCAGGCTCTTGGTCTCGATGGCGAGGATGATCGCGATCACCACCAGCAGCACACCGATCATCGCGGTGCCGACCGCGTCCCACCGGCCGTTGCCGGTGATCAGCGTCATGCCGACGCCGAAGAGGGCGAAGACCAGACCGACCAGCGCGCCCAGGTCCTCCAGCAGCACCACCGGCAGCTCGGGGGCCTTGGCCCGCCGGACGAACTTCACCCAGGACTGGTTGCCCCGGACGAGGTTGGACTCGACGATCGCGGTGCGGAAGGAGAACGTCTCCATGATGATCGCCGCCACCAGCACCACGACCGGCACCCAGTGCCACGAGGTGATGCCCTCCTCGTGCGACCACTTGTGGTACGCCTCGTAGAGGGCGAACAGGCCACCGACGCTGAACAGCACGATGGACACGATGAACGCGTAGATGTAGCGCTCCCGGCCGTAGCCGAACGGGTGCTGCGGGGTGGCCGCCCGCTTGGCCCGCCGCCCGCCGAGCAGCAGCAGCCCCTGGTTGCCGGAGTCGGCGACCGAGTGGATCGACTCGGCCAGCATCGACGACGATCCGGTCAGCAGGAACGCGACGAACTTGGTGACGGCGATGCCGGCGTTGGCCAGCAGGGCGGCGACGATCGCCTTCGTACCACCGTTGGCGCTCACGCCGTCGCTCCGTCGTGTCGCGCGGCACCGCCGGGCATCGGCGCGGTGCGCCGCTCGACCCGTTCCCTGCTATCGCTCACTGGTTTGCCAGCTCCTTCATTTCGGTGATGGCCGGCACGGCCATCGGGTCCAGTCCGTGTGCCAGAGCGAGGTAGATCGAGGCGAAGTCCGGCACGGCGACCAGCGAGGCGAGCCGCTCCAGCGCGGAGCCGCCCTCGGCGGTCACCACGTCGCAGCGCACGCCCCGCCGCTCGGCGAGGGTCTGCACGGCGTCCGCGCGCCGCTCCTCGACGTCGAGGGGCTCGTCGGCGTCGTCCTCCGGGTTCAGCCCACCGTCGCGCAGCAGCACCAGCCGCAGCCGGGTGCCCGACGGCGCCTCCTCGTCCGGGTCGGCGAAGATGTCCCGCTCCCCCTCGGCCAGACCGCCGAAGACGCCGTCGAGCAGGCCGACCCGGCCGCGCCCCGCCTCGCCGAGCGCGCCGCTGACCACGGGGTAGCGGGCGTTGGCGGACAGGGTGTCGCCGAACCGGCGGGCCGCGACGGTCGCCAGCGGCGACGAGCCCCAGACGATCGGCACCGAGCCGGCCAGGCCCAGGGCCAGCGACTTCGCCGGGTTGACGAAGGACTCGGCCGTCGGACGGCAGCGATCGGCGTCCGCGTCCAGCCGGGCCGCGGTCTCCGCCAGATCCGCCTCGTTGACCTTCACGAGGCCGAGCGTACGGGCGGCGAGCAGGACCGGCACGGTGAGCGCCCAGAGGCTGGCCCGGGCCGGGGCGCGCCGGGGCACCGGGATGAAGGGCGCCCGGGCCCGCTCGGCCACGGACTGCAACTGCGAGTCGGGCGCGCCGACGGCGACCAGCCGGGCGCCCCGCCGGTGCGCGGCCTCGGCGGCGCCCAGCGCCTCGGGGCTGCGACCGGAGGCGCTGACGGCGATGACCACGTCGGCGGCGCCCACCCAGCCGGGCACGCCGGCGCTACGGTGCGGGATGACCGGCACCGGGCAGCGCGGCCCGGCGACGGTGGCCAGCACGTCACCGGTACGCCCGGCGGTGCCGATGCCGGCGATGACGACCGCCCGGGGGCGGCCCTCGTCGGCGAGCACCTGGAGGTTGGCCTCCGCGGCCAGGGCGGCCGTCTCCCGGACCTGCGCCCCGGCGGAGGCGGTGTGCCGCAGCATGCCGCCCGGGTCGCGCTCGGCCAGCGCGGCCGGGTCGTCGAGGAGTGCCTCGTCGGGCTCGCGCCGGCCGCTGACTCCAGCCGTACCGTCGATCATGACTGCTCCGCGGGGCCGCGCGCCTCGTCCAGCAGCAGCACCGGCACGTCGTCGCGGACCTCGAAGATCCGGCCGCACTCGGTGCAGGTCAGCGTCTGCGCCTGCGCGTCGTAGTCGAGCGGGGCGTGATGCGTGTCCGGACAGGCGAGGATTTCCAGCAACTGCGGGTCCAGGGCCACGGCGCGGCTCCTTCCACGTATGCGGTTTCACCGATCGACGGTGCCGACCGGCGCAGGCGATCTTATCGGCGAACCCGGTCGAGCACCTCGTCACGGAGGGCGGCCATCCGCTCCCGCGTCGGGGCCTCGACGTTGAGCCGCAGCAGCGGCTCGGTGTTGGAGGCGCGCAGATTGAACCACGCGCCGTCCGGGAAGCGCAGGGTGAGCCCGTCCAGCTCGTCGGCGTCGGCCTGCGGGTACGCGGCCCGCACCTCGGCGACCTTGGCGGCCTGGTCGGTCACCGTCGAGTTGATCTCGCCCGAGGCGACGTACCGCTCGTACTCGCCCGCCAGCACGGAGAGCGGCAGCGACTGCTCGCCCAGGGCGGCCAGGGTGTGCAGCGCGGCGAGCATGCCGGTGTCGGCGAACCAGAAGTCGCGGAAGTAGTAGTGGGCCGAGTGCTCGCCGCCGAAGATCGCGTTCGTCCGGGCCATCTCCGCCTTGATGAAGGAGTGCCCGACCCGCGCGACGACCGGCTCGCCGCCGTGCTCACGAATGATCTCCGGCACGGCGCTGGAGGTGATCAAATTGTGGATCACCGTCGAGCCGGGGTGCTTGGCCAGCTCGCGGGCCGCCACCAGGGCGGTGATCGCCGACGGCGAGACCGGCTCGCCCCGCTCGTCGACCACGAAGCAGCGGTCGGCGTCGCCGTCGAACGCCAGGCCGATCTCGGCGCCGTGCTCGACCACCGCGCGCTGGAGGTCGACCAGGTTGGCCGGGTCCAGCGGGTTGGCCTCGTGGTTGGGGAAGGTGCCGTCCAGCTCGAAGTAGAGCGGCACGATCTCCAGCGGCAGCGCTGGCAGGACGGTGTCGCCGAGCACGGCCGGTACGGTGTAGCCGCCCATGCCGTTGCCGGCGTCGACGACCACCTTCAGCGGACGGATGCCGGAGAGGTCGACCAGCTGCCGCAGGTACGCCGCGTAGTCGGCCAGCAGGTCGCGGCGCTCGACCGGCGCGGCCGGCGGGTCGGCCGGGCGGGCCTCGCCCTTGTCCAGCAGGGCCTGCGCCCGCTCGCGGATCTCGGCCAGCCCGCTGTCCTGCCCGATCGGGCGGGCCCCGGAGCGGCACATCTTGATGCCGTTGTACTGCGCGGGGTTGTGGCTGGCGGTGAACATCGCCCCGGGCAACCCCAGCGCGCCGGAGGCGTAGTAGAGCATGTCGGTCGAGGCGAGGCCCAGCTCGACGACCGCGCGCCCCTCGGCGCGGACGCCGGTGGCGAAGGCGGTCGCCAACCCCGGACCGGTGGCCCGCATGTCGTGCGCGACGAGCACGGCCTCGCCCTGCTCGCCGAAGCCGTTCAGCACCTGCGCGAAGGCCGCGCCGAGAGCCTCGGCGGCGCGCTCGTCCCACTGGTCCGGCACCGTCCCACGGACGTCGTAGGCCTTCACGATCTGGGACAGATCAGACACCGGTCTCGCTCCTTGCGCCGCAGGTCCTCAACGGGCTGAGCGTATCGGAGGGGCCCCGCTCAGCCAGGGAGCCGGGGCATGATCACGGTGTGGTCGCCGCCGCCGGCCTCCGGCGGCGGGTCACCGGGCCCACCCTTCGCGGGCGGCACGGACGGCGTCGGCCCGTACTGCCCCGGCACCGGGGGCACCGGGCGCGGGCCGGCGGGCGGAGCCGACACGGGCGGGGAGTCGGGCACCACCTGGGTGGCCTCCGGGCCCGGCGCCGGGCGGCTGCCGTACACGCCACCGGCGGGGCGCGGGGCGGGCGTGCCGCCGTACAGGCCGGGGG
>NZ_JBPQTK010000148.1:0-13427 GCF_051386315.1 Micromonospora sp. URMC 107 | reverse complement strand
GGGCATGACGGGGTGGACGACGCGGTCCCGCGCGGAGGGGCGGAAGGGGCGGCTGCGGCGCAGGTCCCGGACGGTGGTCGCCCGGCGCAGCCACCGGTCGGTGCCGTCGTGGCGGGCCGGGAAGGGCCGGCGGCCGTGCAGCGCCCGGTGGTTGTCGACCAGCAGCAGGTCCCCCGGCTCCAGCACCACGTCGGTGACGTGGTCGGAGAGCAGGCCGATCAGGGTCCGCAGGGCCTCGGCCGCCCTGGCGTCACCGGGCACCGCGCGCATGTAGGGCGGGTCGAGCCGGATGTAGGGGTCGGCGCGGCTGCCGTAGAGCACCGGTGCCGCGACGGGCTGGAACCCGGCGGCCACGCCGAACGCGGTCAGGTTGCGCCGGTGTTCGTCGTCGGGGTCGATCAGGTAGCGCGCCTCGAACAGCACGTCGAACTCGGCGGCACTGACGTCGACCGCCTCGACGCCGACGACGGTGGTGGCGGTGCCGTGCGGGTTGCGCAGGCACAGCAGCGCGAGGTTGTCGCAGCGGTGCTCGTGGAAGGCGTCCTCCACGTGCAGGTCCAGCACCACGTCGCTGCTGTGGCCGGTCTGCTGGCGCTCCTGCCCGGTGATCGGGTGGATGTCGTTGAGGAGCCGCCCGTCCTGCAGCGAGGCCCAGGAGACCAGGTCGCCGAGCTGGGCGGTGACCAGTGTGAGCCAGAAGTCCTCGGGCCCGTCGACGACGGCCGCACGGTCACGCCAGTGCGCCGGGGTCGGGGGCAGCTCGGCCTCGGCGACCGGGAAGCCCCGGATCACCCCGGCGGCGTGGCACTCCTGATAGCGCAGCGCGGCCAGGAAGTCGAGCACCCGTGCCGGGAGGTGGCGGCCGGCGGTGGCGGCGTGTTCCAGGAACGACAGGTCGGTCGGGTCGGCGTACCGCTCGCGCAGCCCGTCGATGAGAAGGAGGACCGCGCGGACCTCGCCCGAGGCCAGCTCGAGCTCGCGCACGGGCACGCTGGAGCCACGCTCCAAGGTGTCACGCATCCGGGGTTTCCTTTCACCGACGGACAGCACCGCGTCCGACGGGCACGCCGGTCGAGAGGACAGGGGTGGCCCGATCGGATCGGTCGGGGCGAAGCCCAGGGGAGACCGATTCCTCGATGTGCGGCGAGGCCGAAGTCCCGCGCGGGCCTCGCGAATGGGTTTGGACCGTTAGATCGATTCCCTACTGACGTAATGGGAAAATAGCGTCGGTGAGGACGACGGCTGACGCCGGGGAACCGCACCCACGCACCGTGAAGGACATTCCACAGAGAGCTTTCCCCATTCCGCGCAGAAGGTGCCTCCGGCCGATGCGGGGTGAAGCTAACACCGGTCAGGAGGCCTGTCAATGGTCGATAAACGCTCAATTCGGGCGGCCAGGTGAACCTATGCCGCTGCCATTTCACCGCTACTTGGCGCGTGAATGCACCCCCTAAATCCACAAAGTACGTGCCGTTGACAGCCCTATCGGCGGGTGTTACGTTCGCCCCTGCCCGGCGGAATCGCGCCCCCGTGAGGTATTTGGACCGGTCACCGGAGAACCGATCCGCATTGCCGGACAAGGACGCCGGTGCATCCCGGTGAAAGCGCGAGAGAAAGGACGGTCGCGCCGAATGGGAGCCGCCGGACGCCCTTTACGGTTCACGGCGCGCCCGGTGTGGACGGCCTGATCCGGGGGCGCGCCCGCGAACGCCGACGCCGAGGTCCACTCCGCACGGCGGCCCCCGCGCCTTGCCGTCACCACCATCCGCGGCCGTGGCCAGTCGGTCCACGGGCGACGGTCGGCACCGCGTGAGCCCGTCCGGCCGCCGTCGTGTCGCCGCTCGCCGCCGTCGGGCACGGCGGGACGCCGCCGTGCGACCGCCGGGGTCCGGTCACGGCCGGGTCACCCGCCGGTATCCAGTCACGGCCACCGGACCGACCACCATGGTTGGATGCACGTCGTCCACCCGTGACCCGGCTGGCGCACCGGCACACCGAGAGAGGTCACCGACGTGAACGTCGTCTTCTGCAAGTGGGACGAAGAGCCCATCCGCCACTTCCTCGACCGCGGTGCCGCGATGATCCTCGTCGTCGACCGCTCGGACGTGACCTGGGCCGAGATGCCCGACGAGCTGCTGGCGGCGATGGTCCGGGTCTACGAGGTCGAGAGCACCGACTCGATCGACGAGATGACGGCGGTCAGCGTCGACATCGCGCTGTCCGGGCTGCGCGTGGACCGCGTCGTCGCCTCCCACGAGCAGGCGCTGTACGGGGCCAGCCTGCTCAGCCAGCGCCTGGGCGTGGACCCGGACGCGCTGGCGGTGGTCAGCGGCGTGCGCGACAAGCGCGACATGAAGGCCCGGGTGGAGCGCGCCGGGCTGCGGGTCGCCCGCTACGGCACCATCACCGCCCGCGACGGCGCGGCCGAACTCGCCGCGCTCGCCGAGCGCGTCGGTTTTCCCATGGTCGTCAAGCCGGTCAACGGGATGGCCACCATCGCCACCGTCCGGGTCCACGACGCCGCCGAGCTGCACAAGGTGGTGACCGAGTTCGACTACGGACCGGGCGGCATCCGCTCCCGGCAGTTGGTCGCCGAGGAGTCCCTGTCCGGCCACGAGTACCACGTGGACGCCGTGTGGCGCGACGACGAGCCGTGGGTCTTCGCGGTCAGCCGGTACTTCTGCCCCCGGCTGGTGCTCAACGAGGAGGGCGGGGTCAACGGCTCCTACATCCTGGCCGAGCGCGACCACCCCGAGCTCTACGCCCGGACCCGGGAGCTGCACGTCGCGGCCAACGCCGCCCTGGGCATCCGGCGGGGCATCACCCACCTGGAGATGTTCCGCACCCCCGGCTGCGACGAGCTGACCTTCTCCGAGGTCGCGTGGCGCACCGGCGGCGGCGGCGCGATCACCGTCGTCGCCCACAAGTACGGCCCGAGCCTCAACGCCGTCTGGGCCGAGGAGACGATGGACGGCGAGCGTGACCGGCTGCCCTGGAAGGCCGAAGCGCCGTTTCCCTACGTGGGCTGGCTGAACGTGACCCCCGAGGCCTCCGGCGTCATCACCGCGCTGCCCGCCACCGAGGAGCTGCTGCGCCACCCCAACGTCCTGGCGGTGGAGCCGCTGCGCGAGGTCGGCTCCCCGATCACCCTCGCCCACCCCTCGGTGTGGTGCCTGTTCATCGTCATCGGCACCGAGACGGAGGAGGAGATGGTCCGGCTCGCCGAGGAGCTCAACCGGAACGTGCGCATCGAGGTCGAGCCGGCCCCCGCCTGACGCGGCGGTCGGCGCCGGTGGCCGGACGACCGCCGGCGGGCCGTGCGAACGACCGGAGCGCCGCGCGCCCGGACTCAGCCGGCGAACGGTGGCAGCGCCGCGAAGCCGGGGTGCAGCTCGACCTGCCGGGCGAGCTGGGCCATCACCTGGCGCACCCGGGTCAGCGGGTGCTGCGGGAACCGCGCGTCGTACGCCGGGTCGTCGGCGACGTGCGACGGCAGGCCGCCCTCGCCGTCGGGCCCGTACGGGTGGGGCCGGAAGTAGTTCGCGGGGCCGCCATCCCCCGCCGCAGCGCGGCCGGATCCGTCAGCGGGGCGGGCAGGTCGGGAACCAGGTCGAAGAAGGTCGCCTGGATCACGATCCGCTCGTCGTTGGCCCAGCTGTCCGTGGCCACCTGGTGGATCCCGGCAAGGAGGAAACGCCGGAAGGGATGCATGGGCTCCGATCGTGCCAGATCATCCGCGCCCTGGGCCGGGCGGGCGGCACCTCCCCTCCCCCGCCCGCACGGCGCGCGGACCCGGCCGGGCCGGCTGTCGTCACGTTCCCGACGGGCGGGGCCGCTCGATCGCCTCCAGCCTGCGTCGCAGGAGGGCCCGCTCGGGTCCGGTGCCGGCCAGGCCGAGCGCCTCCCGATACGCCTCGGCGGCCTCGGCGTGCCGGCCGAGGCGGTGCAGCAGGTCGGCCCGGGCGGCCGGGTAGGGGTGGTGCCCCCGCAGCAGCGGTTCGTCGGCCAGCTCGTCCAGCAGCGCCAGGCCGGCCCTCGGGCCGTCGCGCATCGCCACGGCGGCGGCCCGGTTCAGCGCCACGACCGGGGACGGCGCGAGGGCGAGCAGCACGTCGTAGAGCGCCACGATCTGCGGCCAGTCGGTGGTGGCGAGGTCCGCCGCCTCGACGTGCAGGGCGGCGATCGCGGCCTGCACGCCGTACGGGCCGGGCGGGCCGCCGGTCAGCGCGACGGGCACCAGGTCGAGGCCCTCGGCGATCATCGGGCGGTCCCAGCGGCCCCGGTCCTGCTCGTCGAGCAGCACCAGTTCGTCGTTCGGGCCGGTGCGGGCCTCGCGGCGGGCGTGGACCAGCAGCATGAGCGCGAGCAGCCCGGCGACCTCCCGTTCGGCGGGCAGCAACCGGCGCAGGATCCGGGCCAGCCGGATGGCCTCCTCGGCGAGGTCGAGCCGCTGCAGACGCGGGCCGCCGCTGGCCGCGTATCCCTCGGTGAAGATCGAATACACGGCCTGGAGCACTCCCGGCAGCCGTTGCGGCAGCTCCTGCGCGTCGGGCACGCGGAACGGGATCCGGGCCTCGTGGATCTTCTTCTTCGCCCGGGTGATCCGCTTGGCCATCGTCGGCGTCGGCAGCAGGAAGGCCCGGGCCACCTCGGGCGTGGTCAGCCCGGCCAGGTAGCGCAGGGTCAGCGCCCCGCGGTCCTCGGCCGCGAGCGCCGGGTGCGCGCAGGTGAAGAAGAGCTGGAGCCGCTCGTCCGGCAGCCCGCCGTCCGTCCCGGCGGCGGGGGTGGGGTCCGCCCGGTCCGCCTCCGCCTGGAGGATGGCCAGCCGCGCGGCGAGGGCCTGGTCCCGGCGCAGCCGGTCGACCGCCCTGCGGCGCGCCGTGGTCATCAGCCAGGCGCCGGGCCTGGGCGGAACGCCGTCGACCGGCCACCGCGCCAGCGCCGCCTCGACGGCCTCGGAGGTGACCTCCTCGGCCAGGTCGAGGTCGCCGAAGCGGCGGACGAGGGCCGCCAGCAGTCGACCGCGTTCCTCACGGAACACCGCCTCCACGACCGCCGCCGGCGCCTCTTCCGTCCCCCCGGTGCCGGCGGGCGTTCCGCCCACCGCGCTCAGCTCCCGAACTCGGCGACCGGCCGGACCACGACGGAGCCGCCCCCGCGCGCGCCGGGGCAGCGCGCCGCCCAGTCGAGCGCGACGTCGAGATCCGGCACGTCGATCACGTAGAAGCCGCCGAGGATCTCGCGGGTCTCGGCGAACGGCCCGTCGGTGACGGTTCGCCTGCCGTCCTGGCCGACCCGCACCGTGGTGGCGGTGACCAGGTCCGCCAGCGACTCGCCGGAGACCAGGACCCCCGCCTCACGCACCTGCTTGTCGTAGGCCATCCAGTCGCCGACGTCACACCCGTCGGCCCCGCCGTCCTCGCCGACCGCACCGGCGTTGATGAGCAACATGTACTTCACGATCCGACTCCCTCGTGTCGCGTCCCTGTCGTACGGCAGGACCGCCGTACGCCCTCACTACGGACGGGGGACGGCCGATTGGACAGCCCGCCCGGATCTTTTTTCGAGACGGGGTCCGGGGCGGGCCCGCGCCCGTGACGGCCCGCCGACTCCGGCGCCGCCACCAGGATGCCTCCCGTGGCGGCGGGCGACCACGCGGCTGTCCGGTCCGACTACCGCTGGTGCCCGGTGTCGCTTCCGCTCGCGCTGGCCTCCGGCAGCAGGTGCCCCAGCCCGGTCAGTTCCAGCACACCGCGGGCCGGGCTCTGCCCGGTGGCGGTGACGCGCAGGCTCGTGATGATCCGACCGACCTCGTGCAGGATCTTCACGCCGGTGCTGCTCAGGTGGGTGACCGGGGTGAGGTCGATGGTCAGCGGCAGGCTGCCGCCGCGGCTGGCCTGCATGATCGCGGCGCGCAGCTGCGGGCCGGTGACCAGGTCCACCGGCCCCTGCACCCGCAGCACCCGACCCGTCGGCGCCTCCATGACGGCGACCGCGAACTCATCGACGACGGTGGCCCGCTTGTGGGGGCCGGCCGCCTGGGCGGTGGCCACGGTGGTGACGTTGGCGGCCTGGCCGATGTGGTGGTGCATGCTGACGGTGGTGCCCGCCCCGGTGTGCCGGACCTCCACCCGGTCGACGAGCCCGCGGATCATCGTCAGTCCACGGCCGCGGCCCCCCGGGTCGGGGACCGGTGGCCGCCACCGTCCCTGGTCGGCGCAGGTGACGTGCACGACGCCCTGGTCGTCCAGGGTGCCGTGCACCGTGAACGTCCCGGCCGTGCCGCTCGGGTAGGCGTGGTCGATGGCGTTGGTCGCGGCCTCCCCTGCGGCGTGCACGAGGTCACTCGCGTCCGGGCCGCTGGCCCCGATCCGGGTGAGCCAGTCGCTCATCTGCCGACGCATCGGGCGTAGCGCCGTCGTGTCGGCGGGAAGGGTCAGGTGCAGGGGCGCGACGGGCTTCGGCAGGAGGTGGGCGGCGAGGAGCGTGGTGTCGTCGCCGAAGCCGCCGCCGGCCAGGGCGAGACGCTCCGTGACGAGGGTGCAGATTCGGTCGGGTAGCCGCTGCGGGACGGTGGTGGGCTCGGTCAGCATTCCTCGCCGAGCTGCCGTGGCGGTGTCCGCCAGGACTCGGGCGCCCTCGCGCAGGCTCTGCCGGGGTCGCTCGATCAGGCCGTCGGTGTAGAGCAGCAGAACGTCGTCGGCCCGCAGCTGGCAGGCGTGGACCGGGGCGGGGTCGGCTCCGGTGCCCAGGGGTCCCGCGGGCGCCAGCGGCAGGTACCGGCTGTCGCCGCTGGCGCCGATCACCAGCGGCGCCGGGTGTCCGTGGCTGCCCGCCTCGAGCGCCCCGCTGGTGGGGTCGAGCACCGCGAGGCAGGTGGTGGCGGCCCGGGTCGCCGGGGTGCGCGCCGCGAAGTCGTCCAGGGCGGCCAGCACCTGCGGCAGGCCGCCACCGGTCTGCAACGCCTGCCGGGCGACCGTGCGGAGTTGCCCCATGGCCGCCGCGGCCGCGGCGCCGTGCCCGACGACGTCGCCGACGGTCAGCGCGAGCCGACCGTCGGGCAGGGGGACCGCGTCGAACCAGTCCCCGCCGGCGACCAGGTCGCTGCTCGCGACGAGGTAGTGCGCGGCGACCTGGACGTTCGGCAGGACGGGTAGCATGTCGGGCAGGAGGCTGCGTTGCAGCTCCAGGACCAGGCCGGCGGCCTGACGGTAGCGGCGTTCGGCGGTGGCGGCGGCGGTTTCGGCAGCCTGCCGGGCGGCCACCACACCGGTGGCGTCGACGGCCTGCACGATCACCCCGCGCACCGAGCCGTCCGGGTTGTGCCACGGCGCCATGTCGAACGTGTAGAAGGCTTCCGTCAGCCTGCCGTCGCCGTCCCGGTCGGTCAGGACGCGCTGCTCGTAGCCGTGCGAACGGATGCCGTGCAGGGCCTGGTCGAGCAGTTCGAAGATGTGCTGGCCGGCGAGTTCCGGCACCGCCTGCCGGAAGGGCTCACCGATCAGGCCGCTGCGGTTGCCGACGGCGGCGCGCACCGCCGGATTCGCGGCCACCACCCGCAGCTCGGGCCCTTCGAAGATCCACACGAATCCGGGCAGCTGCTCGAAGCCGTCGAGCACCGCCTGCGGATCGCCGGAAGACCAGCCTGTATGCGGATCGGCCACAGACGCTTACCCCTCACCCGTGCGCACCAGCAGCACCCTGTCATGCCCGCGCTGGCCCCGTCCAATCCGCCACGTGCAACTTCGCCGTCGACGAGTCCGGCGACCAGGCCCGCCGCCGGTCCGCGGGTGGCGTCGGGGTGCACCGGCGGTCCTTGACCACGCCGGCCGGTTGGCCGTAGGTTCCAGCCACACATCGACATCGATAGTTCGATGCGGCCGGCGCGCCCGGCCCGGTCCCCCACGTCCGCGGCCCTGCGGGCCCTTTCGCGACAAGGACGGTCATGACGATCACCCGCCGCTCGCTGCTCGGTACCGTCGCCGCCGCCGGCCTGGCCACGGCCGTCGCGCCGGTCCTCGCCCCCGGCACGGCCCGGGCCGCCTCCTGGAAGAAGCGCCTCACCGGCGCCGACCTGGACACCAACCACCGGTGGCGGGTCGCGGGCACGGACCTCGGCATCCCGTACGTGCTGGAGAACGGCTCGATCGGCTACCTGTTCGGCGACACGTTCGACACCCCGTGGCCCGAGGGCCCGCCGCTGCCCAACGACTGGCGCTCACCGGTGATGCTGCGCTCCGCCGTGCACCCGGGCACCGCCGGCGGGATCGTCTTCGACAGCGCCGCCCGCGTCGCGGGCAACGGCCGGGCCCCGGAGCTGATGCACAACGGCCACCACGGGATCGGCATCGACGGCCTCTGGGAGGTGACCGTCATCCCCAACGACGGCATCGCCTTCCCGGAGACCGGCCGCCAGCTCGTGTCGTACATGAGCATCGAGAACTGGCACTCCGCCGGCCCGGCCGGGCCGCACTGGCGGTCGCGCTACGCGGGCCTGGCCTACAGCGACAACGGCAACGACTTCGTCCGTACGCCGCTGAAGTGGTGGAACGACGGCGCCAACACCGACCCGTTCCAGATGTGGACCATGCAGCGCGACGGGGACTGGGTGTACGTCTTCTCGGTGCGCGCCGGCCGCCAGCACGGGCCGATGATGCTGCGCCGGGTCCGCTGGGACCGGCTGTTCTTCCCCGAGTCGTACGAGGGCTGGGGCTGGAACGGCAGCGACTGGGGCTGGGGCCGCCCGTGCACGCCGATCCTGACCGGCCGCTTCGGCGAGCCCTCGGTGCGGCGGCTGGCCGACGGCACCTGGGTGATGTCGTACCTCAACTGCGCCACCGGGTGCATCGTCACCCGCACGGCGGACGGGCCGGACCGGGTCTGGACGGCCGAGCGGATCCAGGTCACCTCCTGGCAGGAACCGGGCCTCTACGGCGGCTTCATCCACCCGTGGTCCAGCCGGCGGGCCAACGACCTGCACCTGATGGTCTCGAAGTGGACCAGGACACCCGACAACCGGAGCACCGCCTACCACGTCAGCCAGTTCGTCGGGTCGGCGTAGCAGGCGCCACCCCGCGGGTCCGCAAGGCCCGGTTCGGCCTGATCGGGGCGGTCGTCGCGCTCATCGCGGTGCTGGTGGTGCTGCTGTCCGGGCTCTCTTGTGGCGGCCCTGGCCGAGCACGGCGCGAGCGACCCGGCCGCGGCGGCGGAGCTGGTCCAGGCGGTGGTCTACGCGTCCTCACGGATGATCGAGAACGGCACCCCGGAGGCCGCCGTGCTCGCCCTCACCCGGGAGCTGCTGGGCCCCTACCTACGGCAGCAGGGCTGAGCGTCACCGGTGTCCGGCGGCGGCCCGGCGCACCAGCCGCCGCGCCTCGTCGCGGGGGACGCCCGTGGCGCGGAGCAGGTCGTTGGCGACGGTCCGCAGTTGGGACACGACGATCGTGCCGGAGAACCCCATGTCCTGCCGGCACGCCTCGCCGGCCTCCCGGACCGCCACCAGCACCCGCTCCCGCGCGGCGACGGGCTCCCGGGCGGCCAGGAACTCGCGGTGCAGCAGCCGGACCGCCTCGCCGTAGCGCTCGACGGCGGCGGGCAGGCCGGGCGGCACCGGCTCGTGGTCGCGCAGGGTGGTGCCGACTCGACGGACCAGGGTGCGGCTGTTGCGGAAGGCCCGTTCCATGTGTTCCACGCCGTGCCGGTACGCCGCCAGCACGCGGCGGCGCCGCCAGCGCAGCGGCGAGAGGCGGGCCACCTCCTCGGCGGCCTCGACGACCTCGCCGAGCCGGTCGAGTTCCGGCTCGGCGGCGCGCATCCGGTCGAGCACCTCCTCGGCCGCCCGGGCGTCGCCGCGGGCCAGCGCCTGCGCCGACGCGGTCATCTCGCGGGCGAAGACGTCCAGGGCGGGATCGGCGACGCGCCGCACGGTCCGTAACGGGTTGAGGGGGGCGACGACGAGCACGACCAGCAGGCCCACCAGTCCCCCGACCAGCGCGTTGACGGTCCGGGGCAGTTCCAGGTCGGGATTGGTCGGGGTGAGGGTGGCGACCAGCACGCCCGTACCACCTGCCTGGGTCATCAGGGCGCCCCCGCCGCGGACCAGGACCGCCGCGGCGATCGCCAGGAAGACGATGACGCCGGTCTGCCACGCCCCGGTGCCGAGCACGCCGATCAGGACGTCCCCCACGGCGATGCCGAGCACCACCCCGGCGATCAGCTCGACGGTGCGCCGGGCCCGGTTGCCGAGGGCGGCGGCGATCACACCGACCGCGGCGGCCGGGGCGAAGGTGGGGTCCTGGTTGCCCAGCACCTCGTGGGCCGCCACCCAGGACAGGGTCGCGGCCAGGCCGGCCTGCACCGCGACGATGAGGTACGTCTGCAACCGTCGGTAGGTCTCCCGGCCGGTCCGGCGCAGCCGGGAGTCCGCCCCGGCCGCCGTTGCCTGTCCGTCCCCCGCGACCCGCATGGGCGCGGATACCCGGCTCGTCCGGCACCGAACGTCAGGCGGGGTGGGCCATGACGCCGGTCAGCGCGACGACGCCGGGCAGCCGGGTGTCCTGGCGCAGGAACTGCACCACCACCGGCACCGACGAGCGCAGCAGGCAGCCGTAGGGGCGGTCGAGGCGGACGGCCTCCGGGTCGATCAGGTCGTTGATCCGCACGTGCCGGATCCGGCGCGCCCCGACCAGGATCCGGTACGGCCCGACGGGCTCGGCGTCCTCGTAGTAGACGTCCAGGCTGACCTCGGTGTCCTGGTCGGTGGCGTTGAGCACGCACAGCTGGTCGAAGCTGGTGAACCCGGGTTCGGGGCCGTGGCCGGGGAACGGCACGTGCCCGCCCGGGACGACCCAGGTCCGCGCGCCGATCTGCGCCATCACGCCTCCTCGAGCAGCCGGGCCAGGTCCGGGGTGAGGAACACGCCGTCCGGGTCCAGTCGACGACGCAACGCCTGGAAGTCGTCCCAACGGGGATAGAGCGGACGCAGCTCCCGGGCGGTGAGCCAGTGCTTCTTGCCCCAGTGCGGCCGGCCGCCGTACTGCCGGAAGACCGCCTCCATGTCCCGGAAGTACTCCTCGTACGGCAGCGAGGTGTTCTGCAGGCAGGCGATGGTCGCGGTCGGTCGGCCGTAGGCGTTGCTGAGCCAGATGTCGTCGGCGGCGATGCTGCGCACGAGCACCCGCCAGCCGGCCACCCGGCGGTGCCGTTGCCTGATCCGCCGTCGCACCTCCGCGAAGCAGGCCGGGAACGCCTCCACCGGCAGCATGTACTCGATCTCCTCGAACCGCAGCTCCCGGTGGCGGGGGATCACCTGGTGGGTGGGGGCCACGTGGACCTCGCGGGGTTCGTCCACGGCGGCCGAGCCCGGTACCCGCGGCGCGTGCCAGACCCGCTCGTCCGGCGTCTGGTCGACGCGGTTCATGACCCGGACCTGGGTCAGGTCGCTGCGGGGATACCAGTAGAAGTCCATGTTCCGGTTGGTGTGCTGCAACTCGGCCAGGTGGTCCAGCGTCCAGGCGACGGGCGCGCACCAGGACCGGCGGTGCAACTGGTAGCGGGGCTGCACGGCCAGCGTGACCCGGGTGAGGACGCCGAGGGCGCCCAGGGAGAGCCGGGCCGCCGGGAGGAGTTCGGGGTGGTGGTCCGCGCTGACGTCGACCGTCTCGCCGGTGCCGGTGACCAGCCGGACGCCGGCGACCTGCGTGGAGAGGTTGCCGAAGCCGAGGCCGGTGCCGTGGGTACCGGTGGCGGTCGCGCCGGCGATCGACTGGTAGTCCACGTCCCCGAGGTTGTCCATCGCCAGCCCCGCGTCGTACAGGCCCTCCCCGAGCGCCCCGAGCTTGGTGCCGGCGTGGACGGTGGCGAACTCGCCGTCGTCGGCGATCACCCCGGCGAGCCGGTCGAGGCTGGCCAGGATCCCGTCGGTGCGCACCAGCGGGCTGGACGAGTGTCCGGAGCCCACCGGCCGCAGCGTCGTGCCGGTCTCGCGGGCCCGCCGCACCAGCGCCCGCACCTCGTCCTCGTCGGCGGGCTCGGCGTACTCGGCCGGGGTGAACGACAGGCTGCCGGACCAGTTCACGAACCCTCGTCCCACGCCGTCTCCTCCCCCTGCCGGACGGGCGGGCTTACCCGCCGACGGGTGGGGTAGTCGTGCGGGGGTCGGGCCCGGCGACGGTGACGGTGACGTCGAGCAGGCCCAGCAGTCCGGCCAACGCGACGGCCTCGTCGCGTTCGAGGGTGATGCTGCGGGTGGCGTCGGGGTCGTCGCCGTCGGGGTAGACCAGCTCACGCCGGCCGCCGGCGTGGTAAGTCACCACCCCGATGCGCAGTCCCGCGCCGGTGGTGAACATGCGGCGGAAGCCGATTCCGGGCAGGGGGGTCAGTTCGACGTCCATCGGAACTCCAGGTGGTGGAAGGTCGAGGCGGTTCGGGCCCCGGCCGGGCAGCCGGCCGGTCGGCGGCGACGGCCGCACGGGGCCGCCCCGCGACGCCGTGCGGCACCGCCCGAGGATCAGCCGGTGAGCAGCAGGCGCAGGCCGGCGAGCGTGGCCAGGTGCGGGTCGGCGGGCATCGTGACGACCCGACCGGTCAGCGCGGCCAGTCGGGCCCCGAGTTCCGGGTGCGCCGCCCCGCCGCCGGTGATCAGCAGCCGACGTCGTCCCGGCCACGCCGGCCGGGCGCCCAGGCGTCGTACGGCGGCGGCGATCAGCGGCACCTGGTCGAGGGCGTTGGGCACGTCGACGCGCTCGGCCGCCTCGACCGCCCGGTCGGCGATGCGGGCGATCTCGGTGCGGCCGTGTCCGACGTCGACAACGACCACGTCGTCGCCGTCCAGGTCGGCCGGGCAGGCCAGGGCGGCGGCCAGCGGCTCCTCCACCGTGGCGACGCGCCCGCCGAAGGCCCGGCGAACCACCGCGACCAGGAGTTCCTTCTGCCGCAACGTGGCGGTGGCCGGCACGCCGACCACGACCGGGGAGACGTCGTCGCCGGGCCGTCCGCTCGCCGCGGCCACCACCCGCAGCAGGTGTACGCAGGCGAAGAAGTCGGCCACCACGCCGTGCCGCACCGGCCACAGCAGCTTCGTGTCGTCGGTGTCGCGCAGGTCGATGGCGGCCCGCCCGACGGCCTGGGCGCCGGCGGACGTCCACGCGACGACGGCGGGCTCGGTGACGACCGTGCCGGACGCCGGTGTCCACAGCCGCACCGTCGAGGTGCCCAGGTCCAGGGCGACGGGATGCCGCAGGCCGAGGCGGGCGTACGCGCCGGGGGTCAGCACGGGTCACCGCCCCCGCGCCGGGGTGCCCGGGCCACGGGCCGGGACCCGTCGTCGACGGACCGGGGCAGGATGGATCGATCATGATGCGGGGTCGGCATGGTGCTCCAAGCCACGGGCCCGGGGGGGGGGGGGGGGGGGGGGGGGGGGGGGGGGG
>NZ_JBPQTK010000147.1:0-13610 GCF_051386315.1 Micromonospora sp. URMC 107 | reverse complement strand
CCCCCCGCGCGTGCCGGCGCAACGCCACCGTCGCCGCCAAGGCCGCGATCCGGGCATCCACCGCCCGGTCCGCGTCCCGCGACGGCAGAAACCCCGGATCGCCGGCACGCACCGCCGCCCCCGCCGCCAGGTCGTCGCCCTCCGCGTCGCTCAGCAACCGCTCCTCCACGGCCGCCCGCACCACACCCGGCGCGCTCCACCGCATCCCCAGATCCCCCTCGACGGTGCGGGCCCGCCACAGCGACCCCGCCACCTCCCGCCCCGGCCCGGTAGCCCGCTCGTCCGGCGTGAGCACCGAATACACGTCGGTGGTGGCGCCACCCACGTCGACCACCACCAGATCACCACCCAGGGCGTCGGCCAGCACCTCCACGCCGGTCAGCACCGCGTCGGGGGTGGCCGCCCGCACCAGCCGCGCGAACCGCGACCCCCGCGACAGCCGCTTGCCACCGATCACGTGCCGCAGGAACACCTCCCGGATCGCCGCCCGCGCCGACGCCGGCGCCAGCACCCCGATGCGCGGCAGCACGTTCTCCGCCACCGTCACCGGCACCCCCGCCCCCGCCAACACGGCGTGCAGGCCGTCACGGACGTCGACGTTGCCGGCCAGCACCACCGGCACCCGCCAGCGCGCCCTCGCCAACCGCGTCGCGTTGTGCGTCAACGTCTCGGCGTCACCGCCGTCGGTGCCACCCACCAGCAGCACCACGTCCGGACGGGCCGCCCGCAACGCCGTCAGCTCCGCCGCACCGAGCCGACCCGCCGCCACGTGCACCACGTTCGCGCCCGCCGACAGACCCACCCGCCGCCCCGCCTGCGCGGTCACCAGCCGCTCGTAACCGACGACCGCCAACCGCAACCCACCCCCGGCCGACGAGCACACGTACCACGGCACCCCACCCACCGCCAGACCGGCCGTGGCCGCCGCCACCGCCGCGTCCAGGCCGTGCAGCACGTCCGTGCCCACCGTCGTCGGCGCCGACGCCGCCGCCACCAACGCGCCCGCGTCGAGGTCCACCACCGCCACCTTCGTGTACGTGGACCCGACGTCGGCGCAGACCGCGTACCTCACGCCACCGGCGGAACGACCACCGTGCCGGTCGCGGTGACCGCCACGATCGGCTCCTCGAGCACCTCCGCGGCCGACTCCCCCCGATCCGGACGACCCCGACACACCACCCGCGCGACGAAGTCGATCGTGCGGCTACGGGTGCCCACCCGGGTCACCGTCGCCGTCACCTCCAACACGTCACCCGCCCGCATCGCCGCGCGGAACTGCACGTCGGAGTACGACGCGAACAACCCCTCGTCGCCATCGGTGCGGATGCACACCTCCGTCGCCACGTCCCCGAACAACCCCAACGCGTACGCCCCGTCGACCAGGTTGCCCGCGTAGTGCGCGTGCGAATACGGCACGTAGCGCCGGTGCACGACCGTCAGACCCACCCGGGAATCACTCATGCCTTCGCCTTCTTCTCCGTGATCAACGCGTGCACCAGGTAACTCGCCACCTCACCCGGGGTCGTCCCCCGGCCGAAGATCCGATCCACGCCCAACTCGCCGGCCATCGTCTCGTCGAAACGCGGCCCACCCACGATCAGCAACGGCCGCCTCCCCGCCGGCATCGCCTCCCGGAACGCCGCCGACATCTCCCGCGTGTTGTGCAGATGCGCGTCGCGCTGCGTCACCACCTGCGACACCAGCACCGCGTCGGCCCGCTCCACCCGCGCCGCCTCCACCAACTCCGGCACACTCACCTGCGCACCCAGGTTCGTGACCTTCAACTCCCGGTAGTACTCCAGGCCCTTCTCCCCCGCGATGCCCTTGACGTTCAGGATCGCGTCGATGCCCACCGTGTGCGCGTCCGTGCCGATGCACGCCCCCACCACCGACAACTTGCGCCGCAACCGCTGCTTCACCACCGCGTTGACCTCCTTCGCCGACAACAGCGGGAAGTCACGCTCCACCACCTGCACCGCCGACAGGTCCACCAGATGGTTCACCCGCCCGTACACCACGAAGAAGGTGAACCCGTCACCCATCGGCTTGGCGTGCACCAGCATCGCCGGGTCGATGCCCATCTTGTTCGCCAACTGCACCGCCGCGCCCTCGGCCCGCTTGTCGTGCGGCACCGGCAACGTGAACGACACCTGCACCATGCCGTCACCGGTGGTGTCCCCGTACGGCCGGACGATCCTCTTCCCGGCGTCCCCGCCGGCCTCGACGGCGCTCACGCCCCCGCCACCTCTCCACCCGCCACCGCCGGCGCCTCCAGGATCTCCGTGGCCGGATTGAAGTAGTCCGCCTCGTGCGCGGCCACCCCCGCCAACCCCTTGCCCCGGTCCGCCGGCCGCTTCATGATCCCGAACGTGCCCTCGGCGATCGCCGTCAACAGCGACTGCTCACCGATGCGCTCCAGCAGGTCCACCGCCTCACCGAGCACCCGGTTGGCCCGCTGCTGGATGAACCCGCCCGGCGCCGGCACGAAGTCCTCGTGCAACCCACCCGCCGCACCCAGCACGTACCGCACGTTCTGCAGGGCAATGTCCCGATCCGACAACCACGGCGTCACCACCGCCTCGGTCATCATCCCCACCAGCAGGATCCCCTGACCGGTCATCGTCCCCACCAGGTTGAAGAACCCGTCCAGCAGGTTCCCCCGGAACACGTCACCGGTCATGTGCTTCGTCGGCGGCATCCACTTCAACGGCGCGTCCGGGAACAACTCCCGCGCCAGCAACGCGTGCGCCAACTCCAGCCGGAACGACTCCGGCACGTCCGGATTGATCTCGAACGCGTGCCCCAACCCCAGCTGCCAGTCCGCCAACCCCGCCTCGTGCGCGAAGAACTCGTTGAGCAACTGCGACACCGTCACCGTGTGCGCCTCGTCCACCGCGTCCGCGGTGGTCAGGTAGTTGTCCTCACCGGTGTTGATGATGATCCCCGCCCGCGCGTGCACCTGACGCGAGAACCGCTGGTCCACGAACGTACGGATCGGGTTGATGTCACGGAACAGGATCCCGTACATCGAATCGTTCAACATCATGTCCAGCCGCTCCAGGCCGGCCAACGTCGCCATCTCCGGCATGCACAGACCCGACGCGTAGTTCGTCAGCCGCACGTACCGGCCCAACTCCCTCGACGACTGATCCAACGCCGCCCGCATCAACCGGAAGTTCTCCTGCGTCGCGTACGTGCCCGCGAACCCCTCCCGGGTCGCCCCCTCCGGCACGTAGTCCAGCAACGACTGCCCCGTCGAACGGATCACCGCGATGACGTCCGCACCCGCCCGCGCCGCCGCCTGCGCCTGCGGAATGTCCTCGTAGATGTCGCCCGTCGCCACGATCAGGTAGATCCACGGCCGCTGCTTCGGATCCCCGAACCGCTTCACCAGCCGGTCCCGCTCCGCCCGCCGCCGGTCGATCGACCGGATCCCCGCCCCGACCGCCCTACGGGCCGCCCTGCGTGCCGCGGTGGCCGCCCTACCCGTCGGCTGCTCGAACCGCACCGACCCCGCCGCCGCCTTCTGCGCCAGCAACGTCACGTCGCTGATCTGCTCCCGCGCCAGGGCGTCGAACACTGGCAGCGCCACCCCGTGCCCCAACCCCACGTCCGCGACCACCGCGTCCACGAGCCGGTTCACCCACGGAATGCCGTCCGGATCGGCGCCACTCACCCCGGCCAGCCGCAGCACCGCACGCTCCACCGACACCGTGGTGTGGCTGCGCGCCAGATCCACCACCGGCTGCCCGGCGCGACGCGCCAACTCCCGCGCCCGCGCCACCAGCCGCGCATCCAGGTCAAGCTTGCCCGTCACGCCGTCACCCCGCTCCGCCCGGCGACGGCGCCACGCGCCCCCCGTGCCGTACCGATGGTTCGCTCGCTCACGAAGACCCTTCCTCGAAGATCACGTCACCGCGCAACACCGTGCGCCGACACACCGGCAGCGGCGTCGGGTCCTGCGGACCACGCGCCTCCACATCCGCCGCCAACAACACCGGCAACCCCCGGTCCACCCCCGCCGGCGTCGACCACACCGCGAACGTCGCCGGCGCCCCCAACGCCAGCACACCCTCGCTGTCCATCCGCACCGCCCGCCACCCGCCACGGGTGTGCGCCGCGAACGCCGCCCGCACACTCATCCGCTGCGTCGGGCTGTGGTGCCACACCGCCGCCCGCACCGAACCCCACGGATCCAGCGGCGTCACCGGCGAATCCGACCCGAACGCCAACGACACCCCGACGCCGTGCATCGCCCCCATCGGATTCGACTCCAACGACCGGTCCAACCCCAGCCGCGACTCGTACATCCGACCCGCACCACCCCACAACCGGTCGAACGCCGGCTGCATGCTCGCCACGATCCCGTACTCCACGAACCCGGCGATCAACCGCTTGTTCATGATCTCCGCGTGCTCGATGCGGTGCCGGGCCGCCCGCACCCGGTCCGTGCCCAGCTTCTCCGCCGCCCCCGCGAACCCCTCCAACACCGTCGAGATCGCCGCGTCACCGATCGCGTGGAACCCACCCTGCACACCGTGCGCCGCACAGTCCAGCAGATGATCCCGCACCTGCTCCGCACTCAGGTAACCGTGCCCGCAACCCCCGTCACCGTCCAGGTAGTCCCGCGACACGTGCGCCGTACGCGACCCCAACGCCCCATCGGCGAACAGGTCACCCCCCGCCCCCACCGCACCCAGCTCCCGGGCCCGCGCCGCACCCAGCAGCTCGCCCCAGTAGCCGTACACCTCCGCCACCCCGTCGCCCGACAGCGCCAACAGCCCCGTGAAGTCCTCCTCGTCGGAGATCTCCGGACCACCACACTCGTGCACCGCGGCGATGCCCAACGACGCCGCGTGCGCCAACGCCGCCCGCTGCGCCGCCGCCCGCTGCGCCCGCGTCACCGACGCGAACGCCGCCGCCCGCACCACGTGGTGCGCGTCGCGCCGCAACCAACCCGACGCGTCGTACCCCGCCGCCGACACCACCTCCGGACACGCCCCCAGCAACGCCACCGACACCAACGCCGAATGGATCGACGCCTGCGACAGGTACACCCGCCGCCCCCCGGCCGCCCGGCCCAGCGCCGCCGCGTCCGGCAACTCCGGCACCGACCAGCTCGACTCGTCCCAGCCGTGCCCCAGCACCACCGCGTCCGACGGCAACCCCGCCGCGAACCCCGCCACCGCGTCCAGCAGCTGCGCCGCCGAGCGCACCGCCGACAGGTCCAGCCCCGACAACGCCAACCCCGTGTCGGTCGCGTGCACGTGCGCGTCCACGAACGCCGGCGTCACCAACGCCCCGTCCAGATCCACCACCCGGTCGGCGGCCGGCGCGTCCGCGTCCACCCCCAGCCAGGAGATCCGGCCGTCGGTGACCAGCAGAGCCGTCGCGCTCGGATCGGCCGGGCAGTGCAGCGTCCCGCCGCGGTACAGAGTCGAGGGGTTCGTCATGACCATCAGTCTGCCGCCAGACGCGCCTCGAACAACGCCCGCACCCCCGACTCCGACCGCAGCAGACCCAGCGCGAACTCCGCGTGCCCCGGCACGTACCCGTTGCCCACCAGCATCGTCACGTCCGCCGCCAGGCCCTCCGCCCCCAACGCCGCCGCCGCGAAACTCGTCGCCATCGAGAAGAACACCACCGTGCCGCCATCCGCCGTCGCCAGCACCGCGCCGTGCTCACAGCCCGGCACGTCCACGCAGACCACCGTCACGTCCGCCGGCGCCCCCAACGCCGTCGTCACCGCCGACGACAACGTCACCGGGTCCCGGGCGTCGGCCAACGCCACCGCGTCCGCCAGACCCACCGCCGCCAGCGCGTCGCGCTCCGCCACGACCGGCACCACCCCGACCGTACGGGCGGCACCCGCCCGCCGCGCCGCGGCCAACGACAGCGACCCGCTCTTGCCCGCGCCACCGATCACCGCCACCCGCACCGGCACCGGATCCCCCGCCCGCTCCCGCTCCGCCACGTACCGCGACACCACCCGCGCCGTCAGCGCCGGCGCCCCGCACACGTCCAGCACCGCCAGGGACAGCTGCGGATCGAGATCCGCCGGCAGCACCGCCGCGATCGACCGGGCGAACAGGATCGCGTACCCGTCGCACGGCACCTGCTCGCTGCGCCCGTCCCAGCGGGCCAGGCCGTCGAGGATCGTCAGCGGCGTCAACGTCAGCGACACCAGGGTCGCCACCCGCTCCCCCGCCGTCAACCCCAGCGGGGAACGCCGCCCCGCCTCCTCCACCGTGCCGATCAGCATCCCACCGGACCCGGTCACCGGGTTCTGCATCTTCCCCCGGGCGGACACGATCTCCAGGACCTCGGCGCGCACCGCGTCGCCGTTGCCGCCGTGCTTCTCCCACAGCTGCCGGAAGCTCGCCGCGTCCAGGTTCAACCGCTCCACCCGGATCCGCACCTCGTTCGGCGCGATCTCCGGACTCGCGTCCAGCCGCCACGCGGCCTGCGGCAGCACCCCCGCCGGTTCGACAACGCGGTGCAGACCCACCGGTGACGTCACGCCGACCTCCCCTGTCATGCCGCTCGAAGCCCCGACCAGGGCTCGCGTAGCGGGAAAACTTCCGGCAGACTAATTTCTTCACCGAATATTTTCCAGTAGCCTTCGGGGTCGCTGATCAATCGCACCACATCGAGGAGGGGCCGTGACCCAGACCCAACCGGTGGAGACCCTGCCTGCGCCCCGCCCCGCGCCGGTCGCGGTCCCCACCGCCGGACAGCCCTACGAATACCGCCGCGCGCCCCTCGTCGAACCCGACTGGACCCGCTTCCCCGGCTGGCGGCACGTCACCCGCGACCAGTGGGAGAACGCCCAGTGGCAGCGCGTCAACTGCGTCAAGAACATCAAGCAGCTGCGCACCGTCCTCGGCGACGGAGTCGACGAGACCTTCTACGCCGACCTCGAGGCCGACCAGCAGGCCCTGGCCACCATGTCCATGCTGGTGCCGCCGCAGATGATCAACACCATGGTGCCGTTCGCGCCGATGAGCACCGAGGCGTTCCTCGCCGACCCCGTCCGGCGCTACATGATCCCCGTCGCCTCCGACCGGCGCACCGACTGGCCCTCCCACCCGTACGCCAGCCGCGACTCCCTGCACGAACACGACATGTGGGTCGCCGAGGGCCTCACCCACCGCTACCCCACCAAGGTCCTCGCCGAGCTGCTCTCCACCTGCCCGCAGTACTGCGGGCACTGCACCCGCATGGACCTCGTCGGCAACTCCACCCCCGCGGTCGACAAGCTCAAGCTGACCCTCAAGCCCGTCGACCGCTACGACGCCCACATCGGCTACCTCAAGGCCCACCCCGGCGTCCGTGACGTCGTCGTCTCCGGCGGCGACGTGGCCAACGTCCCGTGGAAGAACCTCGAGTCCTACCTGATGCGGCTGCTCGAGATCGAGACCATCCGCGACATCCGCCTCGCCACCAAGGCCCTCATGGGCCTGCCCCAGCACTGGCTCCAGCCCGACGTCGTCGAGGGCCTCGAACGGGTCGCCCGCACCGCCGCCCGACGCGGGGTCAACCTGGCCATCCACACCCACGTCAACCACGCCCAGTCGCTCACCCCGCTGGTCGCCCGGGCCGCCCAGACGGCCCTCGACGTCGGCGTACGCGACGTCCGCAACCAGGGCGTGCTCATGCGCGGCGTCAACGCCACCGCCCCCGACCTGCTCGACCTCTGCTTCGCCCTCCAGGGCGAGGCCGGCATCCTGCCGTACTACTTCTACATGTGCGACATGATCCCCAACGCCGAGCACTGGCGGGTCCCGGTCTGGCACGCCCAGCAGCTCCAGCACGACATCATGGGCTACCTGCCCGGCTACGCCACCCCGCGCATCGTCTGCGACGTCCCCTTCGTCGGCAAGCGCTGGGTGCACATGCTCACCGAGTACGACCGCGACCGCGGCATCTCGTACTGGACGAAGAACTACCGCACCTCCATCGAGTCCGCCGACGCCGAGGCGCTCAACAAGCGCCACGCCTACTACGACCCGATCGACACCCTGCCCGAGACCGGGCAGCAGTGGTGGGCCGAGCACCGCAACGACTGACCACCAGCACGCCGCGTCACCCCCGGGCCGACCATCGGCTCGGGGGTGACGCGTTTCCCGGCCCGGGCGGGCCCGGGAGACGCCCGTCCGGCGAGGTGGCCACCCCGGCAGGATCGCCACGTCGCCCACGGGTCACCTCGTGAAGGCGTCCTTCACGTCCCGACCGGCGTCCTTGAGGTGCTCCCCGGCCTGCCGGGCGCGCGCGTCGCTCTGCTGCGCGGCACCCTCCCCGCGCATCCGCTCGTTGTCGGTGGCGCCGCCGAACCGTTGCCGGGCGGCGCCGGCCAGCTGGCCGACTTTGTTCTTCGCCTTGTCGGTGAAGCCCATGTCGCCTCCTCCGCACGGGCCGGGCCTCCCCCGGCCCTCGCCGATCGGGTGCGCGGCTCTGGCTGCCGGAAACGTCTCTGTGCCGTCGTGGCGGGCCCCACACCCGCTAGGGCATCCTAGGACACTAGGTGAACGGCGGGTAAGGGCTTCTGGTTGACTGGACGAATGGGAGAGATCCTGCTGATCCGGCACGGCGAGACCACCTGGAGCGCCACGCGCCGGCACACCTCGTACACCGACCTGCACCTCACCCCCGACGGCGAGCGGCAGGCCCGCGCCCTCGGCCGGTTCCTCGCCGGCCGGCGCTTCGCCGCGGTCCTCGCCAGCCCCCGCGCCCGGGCTGTGCACACCGCGCGCCTCGCCGGCCTCACGGTCACCGGCACGGTCGACGACCTGGCCGAATGGAACTACGGCGAGTACGAGGGGCGCACCACCGCCGACATCCGCGACGACCACCCCAGCTGGTCCATCTGGACCGACGGCTGCCCCGGCGGCGAGTCCCCGAACCAGGTCGGCGAGCGCCTCGACCGGGTGCTCGCCCGGGTCCACCCGCTGCTCGACCGGGGCACCGTCGCCCTCGTCGGGCACGCCCACAGCCTGCGTGTGCTCGGCGCCCGCTGGGTCGGCCTGCCGCCGTCCGCCGGCGGGTTGCTACGGCTGGACACCGCCACGCTCAGCGTCCTCGGCCACGAGCACGGCCGACGGGTCATCCTGCGCTGGAACCAGCCGGTTCCCCCGGCGCCCGCGAACGCGCCCGAGTCGGGGGCTCGGCACTGATCTTCGGCGGCCGGTTCTCGTAGGGCGTCGACAGCACCACCGTCGTCCGGGTGGTCACGTTCGCCGCCGTCCGGATCTCCTGGAGCAGCCGCTCCAGGTCGGCCGGGCTGGCCACCCGCACCAGCAGGAGGTAGAAGTCCTCCCCCGCCACGGAGTAGCACGAGTCGATCTCGGGCAGGTGGGCCAGCCGCTCCGGCGCGTCGTCGGGCTGCGACGGATCGAACGGCCGGATCGCCACGAACGCGGTCAGCGGCAGGTCGAGGGCCTCGAAGGAGACCCGGGCGGCGTACCCCTTGACCACGCCGCGCTGCTCCAGGCGGCGCACCCGCTGGTGCACGGCGGAGACCGACAGGCCCACCTTCTCCGCCAGATCCGTGTACGACAGCCGACCGTCAGCGGTCAGCGCGGCGACGATGGCGCGGTCGATCTCCTCCACGGCGTGCAACCTACCGGGAAAACCGCTTCCCGGCGACGACGCGGCCCGCCGGCGCGACGCGACACACGTGCCGCGCCGGCGGGGCGGCCGTCCGTCAGCCCTTCGCCAGGGCCCGGGAGATGACCAGCCGCTGGATCTGGTTGGTGCCCTCGACGATCTGGAGCACCTTGGCCTCGCGCATGTAGCGCTCCACCGGGTGGTCGGCCACGTAGCCGGCCCCGCCGAGCACCTGCACGGCGTCGGTGGTCACCCGCATCGCCACGTCGGTGGCGAAGAGCTTCGCCTTCGCCGCCTCGGTCGAGTACGGCCGGCCGGCGTCGCGCAGCCGGGCCGCGGCCAGTGTCAACGCCCGGGCCGCGGAGATCTGGGTGGCCAGGTCGGCGAGGGTGAAGCCCAGTCCCTGGAAGTCGATGATCGCCTTGCCGAACTGCTGCCGCTCCCGGGCGTAGCCGACCGCGTAGTCCAGCGCGGCCTGGGCCAGCCCGACCGCGCAGGCGGCGATGCCGAGCCGCCCCGAGTCCAGGGCGGACATGGCGATGGTGAAGCCCGCCCCCTCCCCGCCGATCAGCCGCTCGGCCGGCACCCGGGCCGAGTCGAAGGCGATCTGCGCCACCGGGGAGGACCGCAGCCCCATCGTCCGCTCGGCCGCCTGCGGCACGATGCCGGGCGTGGCGCGGTCGGCCAGCAGGCACGAGATGCCCTTCGGGCCGGGGCCGCCGGTGCGGCAGAAGATGTCGTAGAAGTCCGCCACCTGGGCGTGGGTGATCCACGCCTTGGTGCCGTCGACCACGTAGGCGTCGCCGTCGCGCACGGCCCTGGTCGTCAGCGCGGCGGCGTCCGACCCGCCCTGCGGCTCCGACAGGCAGTACGCCCCGAGCAGTTCCCCGCCGATCATGTCGGGCAACAGCTTGCGCTGCTCGTCCGTGCCGAACTGGGCCAGGGGGTAGCAGGACAGGGTGTGCACGCTGACCGCCTCGGCGACCGCGAGCCAGCGGCCGGCCAGGATCTCCAGCACCTGGAGATAGACCTCGTAGGGCTGGGCGGCGCCGCCGTACTCCTCGGGGTAGGGCAGGCCGAGCAGGCCGGCGCGCCCGAGGGTGCGCAGCACCTCGCGGGGGAACTCCGCGCGCTCCTCGAACCCGGCGGCCCGGGGCGCGAGCTCCCGGTCGGCGAGTTCGGTGGCGAGGTCGAGCAGGTCGTGGGCCTCGTCGGTGGGGAGGATCCGGTCGACAGTCATAGCGCGATGAGCTCCGTGGGGATGGTGTTGAGCCGTTGCACGCCGTCCGTGGCGCAGACGACGATGTCCTCGATGCGGGCGCCGTGGCGGCCCGACAGGTAGATGCCCGGCTCGACGGAGAACGCCATCCCCGGCTCCAGGCGGCGGGCGTTGCCAGCCACCACGTAGGGCTCCTCGTGGCCGTCCAGGCCGATGCCGTGGCCGGTGCGGTGCAGGAACGCCGCGCCGAAGCCGGCCGCGGCGATCGGCTCCCGGGCTGCCGCGTCGACGTCGGAGGCGGTGACCCCGGGGCGGACCGCGGCCACCGCGGCCCGCTGGGCGGCGTGCAGCACCGCGTAGTAGTCGACGAACTCGGCCGGCGCGGGGGCACCGGCGACGTAGGTGCGGGTGCAGTCGGAACGGTAGCCCGACGGCATGGTCCCGCCGATGTCCACGACGACCGGTTCGCCGGCGCCGATCGGGCGGTCGGAGGTGCCGTGGTGCGGGCTGGCGCCGTTCGGACCGGCGGCGACGATCACGAAGTCCACGCTCACGTGGCCGGCGGCCCGGATCGCCGCGGCGATGTCGGCGCCGACCTCCGCCTCGGTGCGGCCCGGCCGCAGCCACTCCCCCATCCGCGCGTGCACCGCGTCGATCGCCGCGCCCGCCTCGGCCAGCGCCGCGACCTCGGCCGGGGACTTGCGCAGGCGCATCTCGCGCAGCACCTCGGAGGCCAGCCGCTGGGCGACGCCGGGCAGCGCCGCGCGCAGGGCCAGGACCTGCTCGGCCCACATCCGGTCGGCCAGGCCGACCGCCGCCACCGGTCCGCCGAGCGCGGCGACGAGCAGCGGGTACGGGTCGCTGCCGTCGGCGTGGTCGACGATGCGTACGCCGGTGGCCGGCGCCGGCGACGCCTCGGCGGCGGGCCGCTCCAGGGTCGGCACGATCAGGGTGGGCTCGCCCTGCGCGGGCAGCACCAGGCAGGTCAGCCGCTCGCCCTCGTGCGCGTCGTAGCCGGTCAGGTAGCGCAGGTCGGAGCCGGGGGTCAGCAGCAGCGCGTCCAGGCCCGCGGCGGCGGTGGCGCGCTGGGCGTCGGTCAGCCGCCGGGGCGGATACAGCTCGCCGGATCCCACCCGGTCAGCTTAACGGTCGTTCGGGAGCGGCCCCAGCCCGCCCGGCGCGCCCGGAAGCGCCGCCTATTCATCGAACATCATCGTTGACGTCACAGTTAACACTCCTTAGGATTTGGCTGCCTCGAGGATCTCCACCCCCCGTCCCCACCCGTACGCCCGCGCACGGCGCCTGATCGTTGCGGCCGTCGGCGCGGGCGGCACGGCCGCAACCCGCCCACGGGAAGGCCCCGATGCCCTCATCGCTGTCCCGCCTCAGGTCGGCCCTCGCCGCCGGCCTGCTCACCCTGGCCACCGCCGCCACCACCCTCACGCTGGCCCCCGCCCCCGCGCAGGCCGCCGTGCTGCCCAACGACTTCCGCAGCGTCGGCTACCTGCCGTCCTGGTCCGGCGACGTCAACGCCGTGCAGTACGGCAAGCTCACCCACGTCAACTACGCGTTCGTGCTGCCCAACGGCGACGGCAGCCTCCGCCCGGTGGAGAACCCCGCGAAGCTCTCCCAGCTGGTGTCCCGCGGCCACGCCAGCAACGTCAAGGTGTCGATCGCCATCGGCGGCTGGAACAACGGCGACGACTCGGCCTTCGAGGCGCTCGCCGCCAACGCGGGCAGCCGTACCGCGTTCGTCAACAACGTGGTCAACTTCGTCAACCAGTACAACCTCGACGGCGTCGACATGGACTGGGAGTACCCGGACCCGGGCGCCTCGGCCACCAACTACACGGCGCTGATGCAGCAGCTGGCCGGCGCCCTGCACAGCCGGGGCAAGCTGCTCACCGCCGCCGTCGTCTCCGAGGGCTGGTACGCCGAGGGCGTGCAGCCGGCCGTGTTCGGCCACGTGGACTGGCTCAACATCATGGCGTACGACGGCGGCAGCCCGCACGCCAACTACGACTGGTCGATCAACGCCGTCAACTACTGGAAGTCCCGGGGACTGCCCGCCCGCAAGGCGGTGCTCGGCGTGCCGTTCTACAGCCGACCCGGCTACCACACCTACGCCTCCCTGGTCGCCATGGACCCGGCCAACGCCAACCGTGACTGCACCACGGTCGGCGGGACCCAGCAGTGCTACAACGGCATCCCCACGGTGAAGCGCAAGACCCAGTGGGCCATGGCCAACGCCGGCGGCGTGATGAACTGGGAACTCAGCCAGGACACCACCGGGGCCACCTCCCTGGTCAGCGCCATCTACGACACCGCCACCGGCGGCACCACCCCGCCGCCCGTCGGGCGGACCGGCCCGATCACCGGAATCGGC
Organism: Micromonospora sp. URMC 107; assembly: GCF_051386315.1. NCBI lineage: Bacteria > Bacillati > Actinomycetota > Actinomycetes > Micromonosporales > Micromonosporaceae > Micromonospora > Micromonospora sp. URMC 107. The sequence continues at coordinate 399 of NZ_JBPQTK010000147.1, read as the reverse complement.
GGCAAGTGCGTCGACGTGGCCGCCGCCGCCACCGCCAACGGCACCGCCGTGCAGCTCTACGGCTGCAACGGCACCGCCGCCCAGAACTGGACGGTGGGCACCGACGGCACCCTGCGCGCCCTCGGCAAGTGCGCCGACGTGGCCAGCGGCTCCACCGCCAACGGCGCCAAGGTGCAGCTGTGGGACTGCAACGGCACCGGCGCCCAGGTCTGGCAGGCCCAGTCCAACGGCACGCTGCGCAACCCGCAGGCCAACAAGTGTCTCGACGCCACCGACAACAGCTCCGCCGACGGCACCCGGCTGCAGATCTGGGACTGCTTCGGCGGCGCCAACCAGGTCTGGCGGCTGCCCGCCTGAGCGACCCGGGACCCCGTCACCGCTCGGCGGGACGGGGTCCCG
>NZ_JBPQTK010000146.1:0-13658 GCF_051386315.1 Micromonospora sp. URMC 107 | reverse complement strand
GGCGGTTGGAGGTGTGGGTGGGGTTGTGCCTCCTGGGGTGTCAGGGCGCAGTGCACTGGCTCGGGAAGTTTGACCGGGCGTTTCGTGGGGACCTGCTGCGCGACGCTTCTGCACCTTCTTCCGCGCCGGGCGGCGGCTCGGGGACCCGGCGGTCCGGACCCCCGACCGCCGGGCGAAGGATTGGCGGGCGGCGACTCCGGGCATACAGCGCGGTGATGATGAAAGGAGGACAGCATGGCTGACGTGGCGAACGCCCGCACATCCCGTACCGGGAGCGAGCCGTCCACCGCCGAGCTGGTGCAGCGGGCCACGGAGCAGGTCTCCCGCCTGGTCCGCGACGAGCTGGCCCTGGCCCGGGCGGAGCTGACCCAGAAGGGCAAGCACGCCGGCATCGGCATCGGCCTCTTCGGCGGTGGCGGGGCGCTGGCGCTCTACGGCCTGGGCGCCCTGGTCGCCACCGCGATCCTGCTGCTCGACCTGGTGCTCCCGGCCTGGGCGGCGGCCCTCATCGTCGCCGTGGTGCTCTTCGCGCTGGCCGGCATCCTCGCCCTGGTGGGCAAGAAGCAGGTCAGCCAGGCGGTCCCACCGGTGCCGGAGGCCGCGGTCCGTAGCGTCCGCGCGGACGTGGACACGGTCGCCGCCGCCGTGAAGGACAGGGGACGGGCATGACGACGGGCAACGGTCGGGGCAGCGGCGACACCGACGCGCTGCGCGAGGAGATCCGGCGCACCCGGGTCGAGCTGGGCGAGACGATGGAGGCGTTGGCGGCCAAGGCCGACGTCAAGGCGCGGCTGAGGTCCTCCGCCGACCAGGCGAAGGAGCGGGTGCGGGACCAGGCGGCGCAGACCGTGGCCCGGGTGCGCGGGCAGGCGGCGCAGACCGCGCAGCTCGCGCGGGGCCAGGCGCAGGAGAAGGGCGCGGTCGTACGGCGTAACCCGACGCCGTTCGTCGCCCTCGCGGCCGGCGCGGTGGCCGCCGTGATCGTGTTGGTGATCGTCCGGGGGAGGCAGCGGTGAGCAGGGGTATCGGGAAGGCCGCGTACAAGCCGGTCGGCGTGCTGATGGGTATCGCCGCCGGTACGGTCGCGGGCGCGATCTTCCGGCAGGTGTGGAAGATGACGGCGGGCGACGGCGAGGCACCCAGCGCCACCGACGAGGACCGCGGCTGGGGCGAGGTCCTGGCGGCGGCGGCGTTGCAGGGCGCCATCTTCGCGGTCGTCCGGGCCGCCGTCGACCGGGGTGGCGCGGTGGGCGTACGCCGCTTCACCGGGAGCTGGCCGGACTGACCGGACGACGGACGAAATGCCCCCGCGCCGTGACCACGGCGCGGGGGCATTTCGCGCGGGCGCAAGGGCCCACCCAGCGGATCTTCGGCATCCGTCAGGTCACATGTCGGAGAAATTCGTCCGGTAGGCTGTGCAGAGTTTTCGCTACGTGGTTTGCTGTTTCACGCTGTTGAGAGATGGCGTGGGTTGAGTGAAGTCTCCTTCGTGGGGGCCGCCTCAGGCACCGCTGCTCGAAAACGGCCAATCGGCCGCACGGCGTGCTCGGCCGCCAGTTTTAGAAGGAGATACACATGGCGCAGGGAACCGTGAAGTGGTTCAACGCAGACAAGGGCTTCGGCTTCATCACCGTCGACGGCGGGGGTGCTGACGTGTTCGTCCACTTCTCGGCCATCCAGACCAGCGGCTACCGCACGCTGGAGGAGAACCAGCGGGTGGAGTTCGAGATCGCCCAGGGTCAGAAGGGTCCGCAGGCCGAGCAGGTCCGCCCCATCTGAGCAGTGCCGGTCGGCAGCCGCCGGCCACAGGGTGATCCGGCGCCCGGATCACAGCGAAGCCCCGTATCCCCGCCGGGATGCGGGGCTTTCCGCGTGTCCGACGTCAGCGACGCGCCGGCCGCGAGCCCCGGCGGCGGTGAGGCCGAGGGCCGGCCGTGGCGGCGACGCCGAGCCGCGGCGGCGGTGAGGCCGAGCGCCGGCCGTGGCGGCGACGCCGAGCCCCGGCGGCGGTGAGGCCGAGCGCCGGCCGTGGCGACGACGCCCGGGCCGTGGGGTGGCGCTCAGCGGCGCCGGCGGGCGCGCAGCCCGAACCAGAGCGCGACCAGTCCGGCCAGGACCACGAGGGGCCCGAGCACGGCCCAGATCCGTTGGTCGGTCATCACGCTGCCCTCGACGTAGCCGAGGCCCTGCACCGTCCACACCGCACCGCCGACCACGGCGAGCAGGCCGAGGGTGAGCGGCAGCCAGCCCTTCATCGCGATCCCCCTCCGTCGGTCCCCGTTCCGGCCACCCGACTCACCACCGGTCGTGCACCCGCGGGCGGACCAGCTCGTCGTAGACCTCCGCCACCGCCGCCAGGTCCCGTTCGGACAGTGGCGCCTGGTCGGTCACGGCGGCGTTGCCCCGGGCCTGGGCGGCGTCCCGGGCGCCCGGGATGACCACGGTGACGCCGGGTTGGTCGACGACCCAGCGCAGCGCGAACTGGGCCATGGTGCGCCCGTCGCCGGTCAGCGGCGCCAGCCGGCGCACGGCGGCCAGGCCCAGTGCGAAGTCGACGCCGGAGAAGGTCTCGCCGACGTCGAACGCCTCGCCGTGCCGGTTGTAGGAGCGGTGGTCGTCGGCGGCGAAGGTGGTGTGCTCGTCGTACCGGCCGGAGAGCAGGCCGCTGGCCAGCGGAACCCGGGCGATGATGCCGACCCCGGCGGCGGCAGCGGCCGGGAGCACCTTCTCGAGGGGCTTGTGCCGCAGCGCGTTGAGGATGATCTGGACGCTGGCCACCCCCGGCCGGGCGATGGCGGTGAGCGCCTGGTCGCAGGTCTCCACGCTCACCCCGTAGCCGGCGACGCGCTCCTCGGCGACCAGGGTGTCCAGCGCGTCGAAGACCGCGTCGTCGGCGAAGACGGCGGTGGGCGGGCAGTGCAGCTGCACCAGGTCGAGGGTGTCCGTGCCGAGGTTGCGCCGGGACCGGTCGGTCCACTCGCGGAAGTGTGCCAGGGTGTACGCCTCGGGCGTCTGCGCGACCCGGCGGCCCATCTTGGTGGCCACGGTCAGCCCGGCGTCGGGCCGGCCGCGCAGGAACCGCCCGATGAGCTGCTCGCTGCGCCCGTCGCCGTAGACGTCCGCCGTGTCGAGGAAGGTGACCCCCGACTCGACGGCGGCGGTCAGCACGGCGGTGGCGTCGGCCTCGCTGACCGTGCCCCAGTCCGCGCCGAGCTGCCAGGCGCCCAGCCCGATCACCCCGACGCGCCGCCCCAGCCGGGGGAAGGTGCGCTGCTCCATGGGACTGAGCCTAGTGATCGGCTTGTCCGGGCGCGCGACGGGCCGTACCGTGAAACAAGACGGACGTACGGTTTGGGAGGCGACGATGTGGGATCCGACGACGTACCTGCGCTACGGCGACGAGCGCTCCCGGCCCTTCCACGACCTGCTCGCCCGGGTTCCCGCCGAGCGACCGCGCGCGGTGGTCGACCTCGGCTGCGGCCCGGGCAACCTGACCGCCACCCTCGCCGCGCGGTGGCCGGACAGCCGGGTCGCCGGCCTCGACTCCTCGCCGGAGATGGTCGCGCGGGCCGCCGCCACCGCCCCCGGAGTCTCCTTCGCCGTGGGCGACGTCCGGCACTGGCGCCCGGAATCCGACGTGGACGTCGTGGTCAGCAACGCCGTGCTCCAGTGGGTGCCCGGCCACCGGGAGCTGCTCACCCGCTGGGCCCGGGAACTGCCCGCCGGGGCCTGGCTGGCCGTGCAGGTGCCGGGCAACTTCGACGCGCCCTCGCACCGGGCGCTGCGCGAGGTCGCCGGCCGGCCGGCCTGGCGCGCCGACGTCGCCGGGCTGCTGCGCCGGCCCCCGGCCGACGACACCGCCGTCGGCTACGCCGACCTGCTGACCGGTGCCGGCTGCGTGGTGGACGCCTGGGAGACTACCTACGTGCACCTGCTGCCGGCCCACGCCGACGCGGACCACCCCGTGCTGAGCTGGCTGGAGGGGACCGCGCTCCGGCCGGTCCGCGCGGCCCTCGACGCCACCCGCTGGTCCGACTTCCGGGCCGAGCTGGGGGTACGTCTCGCTGAGGCGTACCCGGTGCGGCACGCTCAGGTGCACTTTCCGTTCCGCCGCGTCTTCTTCGTCGCCCGCACCGGCGCCCGCGCAGAGGAGAACCTGTGACCGACCTGCAAACCTTCATCGCCGGACTGCCCAAGGTGGAGCTGCACGTGCACCACGTCGGCTCCGCCTCGCCCCGGATCGTCGCCGAGTTGGCCGCCCGCCACGAGGGCCGCAGCCCCGTGCCCGCCGACCCGGCCGCCCTCGCCGACTACTTCGCCTTCCGCGACTTCGCGCACTTCATCGAGGTCTACCTGAGCGTCGTGGACCTGATCCGCGACCCCGACGACGTCTGGCTGCTCACGCACGAGGTCGCCCGCGAGCTGGCCCGTCAGCAGGTGCGTTACGCCGAGCTGACCGTGACGCCCTACTCGCACGTGCACCGGGGGATCCCGGCGCCGGCCTTCTGCGAGGCGATCGAGGACGCCCGCAAGCGGGCCGAGTCGGACTTCGGCATCGAGCTGCGCTGGTGCTTCGACATCCCCGGCGAGGCCGGCCTGGCGGCGGCCGAGGAGACGCTGCGCATCGCGCTGGAGCAACGCCCGGACGGGCTGATCAGCTTCGGCCTGGGCGGCCCCGAGATCGGGGTGCCCCGGCCGCAGTTCAAGCCGTACTTCGACCGCGCCCGGGCGGCCGGGTTGCGCTCGGTGCCGCACGCCGGCGAGACCACCGGCCCCGAGACCGTCTGGGACGCGCTGCGCGACCTCGGCGCCGAGCGGATCGGGCACGGCATCTCCGCCGCACGGGACCCGGAGCTGCTGGCCCACCTCGCCGAGCACCGCGTCGGCATGGAGGTCTGCCCGACCTCCAACGTGCGCACCCGGGCGGTCGCCAGCATCGAGGAGCACCCGCTGCGGCAGCTGGTCGACGCCGGCCTGCTGGTCACCATCAATTCCGACGACCCGCCGATGTTCGGCACCACCCTCAACGACGAGTACGCCGTCGCGGCCCGGCTGCTCGACGCGGGTCCGGAGAGGCTGGCCGCGCTGGCCCGCGACGCGGTGACCGCGTCGTTCCTGGAGCCGGCGGACAAGCAGCGGATCACCGCCGAGATCGACGCCCACCTGGCCGCCGCCACCCGCTGAGCGGATGAGGGGGTGGCGCGCGGCGGGAGCAGGTGTGGGGGGACCGATGTCTCCCGCCGCGCGCCCGGTTCCACCGGCCCGTGGGGTGCCCCGAGGCGTTGGCCGGTGGAACTGATGGGTTCGGATTCGATCCTGTCAGCGCCGGCCCGCTCCGGCACCGGGGTTAACCCCGATCTAAGGAAGACTTGCGCCGCCCCACAACCGGCGGCCCGGCCGGGGCACGCGGCCCGGCTCGGGTCAGCCGTCGGTGGGCCGCTGCCGGGGCCAGCGCCGGCTGCCGGTCTTCTGCTCGCGGGCCAGCCGGCCGACCAGGCCGAACCGGCTGACCTGCCGGGGCGTCGCCTCCGGGTCGGCGAGCAGCATCACCACGCTCGCCCCGCCCAGCCGGGCCCGGTCGATGCTCACCGATCCGTTCGCCTGCAACGCGACCCGCTTGGCGATGTCCAGCCCCAGGCCGGTCGAGCCCTGGTCGCTGGCGCCGCGGCGCAGCGCCCGGTCCGGGTTCGCGATCCCCGGGCCGGCGTCGTCGATCCGGATGGCCACGTAGCCGTCGCGCCGGGACACCGCCACCTCGAACGCGGTGCCCTGCGGGGTGTACCGGAAGACGTTGCCGATCACCGCGTCCAGCGCGGCCGCCAGCTCGGCCCGGGGCACCGGCGCGGGGATGCGCAGCTGGGCGCCGCTCACCCGGTGCGGGCGGTTCTGGTCGCCGGCCAGGGCGGCCCAGAACACCATCCGGTCCCGGACCACCTCGCTGACGTCGCACATCGCCGGCCCGGCCTCGTGCGCGACCGCCTTGCGGGTGGTCTTGATCAGGACGTCGATCTCGCCCTCGAGGGTGACGATCGCCTGCCGGATCCGCCGGATGCCGCGCCGCCGGTCCAGCTCCGCCTCGCTGAACGAGCCCACGCTGGTGTCGTCGGACTCCAGCGCCTCCGCGTCCAGCCGCAGCACGGTCAACGGGGTGCGCAGCCGGTGCGACAGGTCGGCGACCAGCTCCCGCTCGTCGGTGCGGGCCGCGTCCAGCCGGTCGGCCATCCGGTTGAAGGCGTACCCGGCCTCGGCCAGCTCCCGGGGGCCGCTCGGGTCGACGCGTACGCCCTGGTCGCCGTCGCCGATCGCGAGCGCCGCCCGGACCAGGCCCCGGGCGGAGTCGACCGCGCGGGCGGCGACCCGGTCGACCACCAGCACCGCGGCACCCACCAGGGCGGCGGCCACCCCGAGCAGCAGCAGCCACCGGCTGCCGCCGTCCTGCGCCGACTCGGGCACGAAGACCTCGACCACGGCGGTGGTGTCGCCGAGCACCACCGGGTCCAGCCGGAGCACCCCGCCCTCGACGTCGACGAGGACGGAACGCCGCTCGGCCCGCGCCCGCTCCAGGCTCCCGGCGTCGGCCCGGGTCGCCGACTCGTCCACGCCGAGCCCGTGCACGACCGGCCGGGTGGCCGGGTCGTCGCCGCTGGCCGCCACGGCGCGCTGCACCACGGCGGGGTCGGTGCTGACGGCGAGGGCGCCGGTCACCAGGGCGCTGCGCCGGGCGGCGTCCGCGATCGCCTCCTCGCGCGTGCGGTCCGCGAGACTGACGGCGAGCGGGACGAGGAACGCGAGCGCGACCAGGGCGCACATGCCGGCCGTGAGCAGGGCCAGCGACGGCCTCAGTCCGGCGCCACCAGCCGGAACCCGACCCCCCGCACGGTGCGCAGGTAGCGCGGCTTCGCCGCGGACTCGCCCATTTTGCGGCGCAGCCAGTACAGGTGAACGTCGATGGTCTGGTCCTCGCCGACCGATGGCTGCCGCCATACCTCCTCCAGAAGTTCCCGGCGGGACACTACCCGGCCCGGTCGTGCGGCGAGATAGGCCAGCAGGTCGAATTCCTTGCGGGTCAGCGCCAGCGGCTCGCCGTCGAGGTGGGCGCTGCGCTCGCCGACGTCGACCCGCAGCCCGCCGACGCTGTGCACCGCCGGCTGCACCGTCCGGCTGGCCCGCCCGGCCCGGCGCAGCACGGTGGTGATCCGTGCGTCGAGGTGCGCCCCGGTGAACGGCTTGACCATGTAGTCGTCGGCCCCGGCGCGCAGCAGCCGCACCACGGACTGCTCGTCGTCGCGGGCGGTGGCGATGATGATCGGGACGTCGGTGATGCCGCGCAGCATCCGCAGCGCGTCCGAGCCGTCGAGGTCGGGCAGCCCGAGGTCGAGCACCACGAGGTCGGGGGTCTCGGCCGCCACCCGGCGCAGCGCGTCCAGCGCCGTGCCGACGGCGTGCACGGCGTGCCCCCGGTCGGCGAGGGATCGCAGCATCGCGCCGCGTACGACGTGATCGTCTTCGACCAGGAGCACGGTGGCCACAGCAAGACGGTACTCGCGGTGGCAAGTCGACCGCGTTGCGGCGCACGCGTGAACAGGGCAAGCTGGTACAACGATGTCCTTCACGCTCTTTCCCGACACCCGCCTCGCGTTGGCCCGGGACTCGCTCGCCGGCCTGTCGGTGGGCGACGCGCTCGGTTCGCAGTTCTTCGTTCCCGGCCGGCACCCGGCCGACCTGGCCGCGGGGAAGTTGCCCCCCGCGCCGTGGCAGTGGACCGACGACACCGAGATGGCCTGCTCGGTGGTGGCCGCCCTCGCCGACACCGGCCGGATCGACCGGGACGCCCTCGCCGCGGCCTTCGCCGAGCGCTGCGAGCCCAATCGGGGGTACGGGCCGGGGGCCGTGACCATCCTGCGGCTGATCCGCACCGGCACGCCGTGGCCGGTGGCGGCCGCCTCGGCCTTCGACGGCCAGGGCTCCTGCGGCAACGGGGCGGCGATGCGGGTCGGCCCGCTGGGCGCGTGGTACGCCGACTCCACCGCGCGGGCGGCGGCGCAGGCCCGGGCGTCCGCCGAGGTGACCCACGCCCATCCGGAGGGCATCGCCGGCGCGGTGGCGGTGGCAGTGGCGGCGTCGCTGGCCGCCCGGGCCCGGTTGGACGGCCACCGGCCCGCCCCGGACCGGCTGCTGGCCGGCGTCACCGCCGCGCTGGACCCGGCCACCGAGGTGCACCGGGGCGTGCGCCGGGCGGCCGGCCTGCTCGACCGGTCGGTCCCCGAGGCCGCCGACGTGCTCGGCAACGGCTCCCGGGTCACCGCCCAGGACACCGTCGCCTTCACCTGCTGGGTGGCCGCCGTGCACCTGGACGACTACCCGGCGGCGGTGCGCGCCTGCGTCGAGGCCGGCGGGGACGTGGACACCACGGCCGCGATCGTCGGGGCGGTGGTGGCCGCGCACACCGGGGTCGGCACCCCGGGCGGGGTGCCGACCGACTGGCTGGCCGCCCGCGAGCCCCTGCCGGCCTGGGCCGGCTGACCCCGCGCACCACGCACCCACGGGTCCGGCGGGGCGGCGCCCGTCGTCCCACGGACCCGGGGGCGGTGGCGTCGGCGACCGTGCCGGCGGGGGCGACCGATAGCATCGCAGGAGCCGAACGTTCGGCGTCATCCGTGCCGTCTGCTGGAGGAGTCACCGTGTCCGCACCCCGTACCCCCGCCGTGGCCGACCCCGTCGTCGTCGCCGCCGGGACCACGGCGGCCGACGCGGTGGCCGCGGCCGGTCTGCCCGCGTCCGGCCCGAAGGCGATCGTGGTGGTCCGCGACCCGCAGGGCCAGCTGCGCGACCTGGACTGGGCCCCGCAGGCCGACACCGAGGTCGAGCCGGTCAGCCTCGACTCGCCGGACGGGCTCAACGTGCTGCGGCACTCCTGCGCGCACGTGCTCGCCCAGGCGGTGCAGGACGTCTTCCCGGAGGCCAAGCTCGGCATCGGCCCGCCCATCGAGAACGGCTTCTACTACGACTTCGCCGTCGACAAGCCGTTCCAGCCGGACGACCTCGGCAAGCTCGAGAAGCGGATGCAGGAGATCGTCAAGTCCGGCCAGCGGTTCCGCCGCCGCCGCTTCGGCAGCCTGGACGAGGCGAAGGCCGAGCTGGCCGCCGAGCCGTTCAAGCTGGAGCTCATCGACGTCAAGGGCGAGGGGCTCGACACCTCCGAGGTGATGGAGGTGGGCGGCGGCGAGCTGACCATCTACGACAACCTCGCCGCGAACGAGGACAAGGTCTGCTGGTCGGACCTGTGCCGGGGCCCGCACCTGCCGAACACCCGGCTCATCGGCGCGTTCAAGCTGATGCGCTCGGCCGCCGCGTACTGGCGCGGGTCGGAGAAGAACCCGCAGCTCCAGCGGGTGTACGGCACCGCCTGGCCGACCCGGGACGAGCTGAAGGCGTACCTGAGGCTGCTGGAGGAGGCCGCGCGGCGCGACCACCGCAAGCTCGGCGCGGACCTGGACCTGTTCAGCTTCCCCGACGAGATCGGCTCCGGCCTGGCGGTCTTCCACCCCAAGGGCGGCATCATCCGCCGCGAGCTGGAGAACTACTCGCGCCGCCGGCACGAGGAGGCGGGGTACGAGTTCGTCAACACCCCGCACATCACCAAGGCGCAGCTCTTCGAGACCTCCGGGCACCTGCAGTGGTACGCCGACGGCATGTACCCGCCCATGGAGATGGAGGGCGCGAACTACTACCTCAAGCCGATGAACTGCCCGTTCCACAACCTGATCTTCCGGTCCCGGGGGCGGTCCTACCGGGAGCTGCCGCTGCGGCTGTTCGAGTTCGGCTCGGTCTACCGGTTCGAGAAGTCCGGCGTGGTGCACGGCCTGACCCGGGTGCGCGGCATGACCCAGGACGACGCGCACATCTACTGCACGCAGGAGCAGATGGCGGGCGAGCTCAAGTCGCTGCTGTCGTTCGTGCTGGACCTGCTGCGCGACTACGGCCTGGACGACTTCTACCTGGAGCTGTCCACCCGCAACCCGGAGAAGTCGGTCGGCACCGACGAGAACTGGGAGCGGGCCACCGAGGCCCTCCGCTCCGCCGCCGAGGAGTCCGGGCTGGACCTGGTGCCCGACCCCGGTGGCGCGGCCTTCTACGGCCCGAAGATCTCGGTGCAGGCCAAGGACGCCATCGGCCGGACCTGGCAGATGTCCACCATCCAGGTCGACTTCAACCTGCCGGAGCGCTTCGGGCTCGAGTTCCAGGCCGCTGACGGCACCCGGCAGCGGCCGGTGATGATCCACCGGGCGCTCTTCGGCTCGATCGAGCGCTTCTTCGGGGTGCTCACCGAGCACTACGCGGGCGCGTTCCCGGCCTGGCTGGCGCCCGTGCAGGTGGTCGGCATCCCGATCCGCGAGGACCACACCGACTACCTGCACGGTTTCGTCGCCGCGCTGCGCGCCGAGGGCATCCGCGCCCAGGTCGACGCGGGCGACGACCGGATGCAGAAGAAGATCCGCACCGCCCAGCAGCAGAAGATCCCGTTCATGGTGATCGCCGGCGACGACGACGTGGCCGCCGGCACCGTCTCGTTCCGCTACCGGGACGGCTCGCAGCGCAACGGGGTGCCGGTCGCCGACGCCGTGGCCCATGTGCTCGACGTGGTCGGTTCCCGTACCAACGTCGGTCCGTCCGCCGCCTGACCCGCCACGCACGGAAGGCCCCCCCCATCGGGGGGGGCCTTCGTCGACGGGTCGTCAGGTGTCAGATCCCGCAGCTCGGCGCGGACCAGCCGCCGACCAGCCCGACGTGGGTGTGGTCGTTGTGACCCGGGTAGCCGGGGCCGAGGATGTTGCCGAAGCCGTGGTAGCGGGCCTGCTGGGCGAGCCGGCAGAGCGAGGGCGAGCCGACCAGGTCGACGCCGTCGCCGTAGAGGTGTCGGCTGTTGGAGGCTCCGCCGACCGCGCTGTTGCAGGCGTAGCTGCGGAAGCCGCTGCTGATGTAGATCGACACGTTGCCGAGGGCCTTCCGCATGGCCTGGAGCTTCCACATCGACACCAGCGCGTTGAACCGGGCGGTGCTCGCGGAGACCGCGCCGCCGGACCAGGTGCTGTTGCAGTTGTTCAGTTCGGCGTAGGTGAAGTTGACCGGGGTGCAGTCGTCGTCCTGCAACGCGTAGAGCGTGTTGAAGGTCTGCGGGCCGGCGATTCCGTCGGCGCTCAGGCCGTACGCCTGCTGGAAGCGGATCACGGCGGACCGGGTGGCCGGGCCGAACGCCCCGTCGAGGCCGAGCACCGCGTTGTAGCCGGGGTAGCCGGAGAGCCGGATCTGCAGCTGCCGGACGTCCTCCCCGGACGCCCCCTGCGACAGGGTGCGTCCCCAGGTGTAGCAGCCGTCGGCCTGTGCCGCGCTGCTCGTCGCCACCACCCCGACGAGGGTGGTGACCGCGGCGAGGGTGCAGGCGGCGAAGGCCCGGCCGATCCGGCGGAATGCGGTTCTCACGGTGACTCCCATCGACAGGGGATGATGTCTGCGGTTGGATTCTTCATTCATGTTCATCATTTGGTCAAGAACTTTCACCCCCTATCCGTCCCCCTGGATGTTTGAAGGCCGGCAGGGGGTGTCCGGGGTCGGGCGCGAGCGGGCGAACGGCGTCGGGAGCGACACCCGCCGGGAACGTAGGATCGGTGGCGTGACAGGGGTGGAACGGCACATGGACAGCGGCATGGCCGACGGCCTGGAGCGGCTCTGGACTCCGCACCGGATGACCTACATCTCCGGCGAGGACCGGCCCGAGGGCGGCTACGAGCGGCCCGCCGGCTGCCCGTTCTGCCGGGCACCGGGGCTGACACCGGGGGAGAGCCTGGTGGTGGCCCGGGGCGAGCACGTCTTCGCGGTGCTCAACCTCTATCCCTACAACCCCGGGCACCTGCTGGTCTGCCCCTACCGGCACGTTGCCGACTACACCGAGCTGGACCTGGCCGAGACGACCGAGCTGGCGGCGTTCACCCAGACCGCCATGCGGGTGGTGCGCAAGGTGAGCAACGCGCACGGGTTCAACCTGGGCATGAACCAGGGCGGCGTGGCCGGCGCGGGCATCGCCGCGCACCTGCACCAGCACGTGGTGCCCCGCTGGGGCGGGGACGCCAACTTCATGCCCGTGATCGGGCGGACGAAGGTCGTGCCGCAGCTGCTCACCGACACCCGCGACCTGTTCACCCGGGCCTGGCCGACCTGACCGACCCGCCCCTCCCCGGCGTCCGGCGCCGGCCTGCGGCCCGGCCATACCGCGCCGTTCCCGGTGTCCGGTCCCGGCCACCGGCTCCGCCGGACCGCGCCGTTCCCGGTGTCCGGTCCCGGCCACCGGCTCCGCCGGACCGCGTCGTTCCCGGCGTCCGGCGCCGGCCTGCGGCCCGGCCATACCGCGCCGTTCCCGGCGTCCGGTCCCGGCAACCGGCTCTGCCGGACCGCGCCGTTCCCGGCGTCCGGTCCCGGCCACCGGCTCCGCCGGACCGCGCCGTTCCCGCCGTCCGGGGCGGTCGGCGGCGTCAACGGTCGGTCGGCGGTGAACTTCCCGCCCCGGGCCGGGGCGCGAGGTGGCACGATCTGGCGATGGCAGTGACGACGCGGACGTTGGGCCGCAGCGGCATCGAGGTCAGCGCCCTCGGCATGGGGTGCTGGGCGATCGGCGGGCCCTGGGCCGAGGGCACCCAGCCGCTGGGCTGGGGTGCCGTCGACGACGACGAGTCGGTCCGCGCGATCCGGCACGCGCTCGACCTCGGGGTGACGCTCTTCGACACCGCCGACACCTACGAGGCCGGGCACGGGGAGCGGGTGCTCGGCCGGGCCCTCGCCAGCCGGCGCGACGAGGCGGTGATCGGCACCAAGTGGGGCTACACCTTCGACGAGGCCACCCGCCAGGCCACCGGCGAGGACCCCTCCCCGGCGTACCTGCGGCAGGCCGTCACGCAGTCGCTGCGCCGGTTGGGCACCGACCGGATCGACCTCTACCAGCTGCACCTCGCGGACCTGCCGGTGCCGCGGGCCGAGGCGCTCGTGGGCACCCTGGAGGACCTGGTCGCCGAGGGGCTGATCCGGGCGTACGGCTGGAGCACCGACCGCCCCGACCGCGCCGCCGCGTTCGGCCGGGGCGCCCGGCACGCCACCGCCGTGCAGCACACGCTGTCGGTGCTCCGGGACGCCCCCGAACTGCTCGCCGTCTGCGACAAGTACGACCTGGCCAGCGTCAACCGGGGACCGCTGGGGATGGGGCTGCTCTCCGGCAAGTACACGGCCGGCTCGACGCTGCCCCGCGACGACGTACGCGGGGTCGCCCCGGGTTGGTTGGAGTGGTTCCGGGGCGGCCGGCCGGCGCCGGAGTGGCTGCGGCGCGTCGCCGCCGTGCGGGCCGCGTTGACCGCCGACGGACGTACCCTCGCCCAGGGCGCGCTCGGGTGGCTCTGGGCGCGCAGCGACCGTACGGTCCCGATCCCCGGCTGCCGCACCGTGGCCCAGGTGACGGAGAACGCCGGCGCCCTGCACCGGGGCCCGCTGTCGGCCGACCAGTTCGCCGAGGTGGAGCGCCAGTTGGCCGCGCTGCGGTCGGCCGCCCTCCGCGAGGCCGACCGCCCCTACTGGCCGAGCCCGATGCTCCCCACCGCCCGCCCCTGACCCAGCGC
>NZ_JBPQTK010000145.1:0-13992 GCF_051386315.1 Micromonospora sp. URMC 107 | reverse complement strand
GCCCAACCCCGACCGCCCGCGCCCCCACTGGCGCCGGGACCGACACGACCGGACGAACCCGGACCACCACGGGGTTTCCGGGGGAGCCTCGCCCGCGCAGGGATCAAGCCTGACCGCCCGGAGCGGGCGGGGCTCCCCCGGAAACCCCACCCGCGAACGAGCAAAAACGGGACGACGCAAGATCGACGCGGCTGAGACCATGGGCGCGTGCTGCTCACCCTGACCACCACGCACCGGCCGGCCACCGACCTCGGGCACCTGCTGGTCAAGCACCCCGACCGCGCGCACTCCTTCGACGTGCCGGTCGGCACCGCGCACGTCTTCTATCCGGAGGCGGGCGAGCGGCGGTGCACCGCCGCCCTGCTGCTCGACGTCGACCCGCTGCGCCTGGCGGGCGCGCGGGGCAAGGGCCGCGGCCGGCAGCAGGCCCCGACCCCGGACAGCTTCACCCTCGGGCGGTACGTCAACGACCGGCCCTACGCGGCGTCCAGCCTGCTCTCCTCCGCGCTGTCCAAGGTGTACCGCTCGGCCCTGCGGGGCGAGTCCCGTGAGCGCCCCGAGCTGGCCCGTACGCCGATCCCGCTGGAGGTGCGGGTGCCGGTGCTGCGCTGCCGGGGCGGCGCGGACGTGGCGGTCCGGATGTTCGGCCCGCTCGGCTGGGCGGTCACCGCCGCCCCGATCCCGCTCGACGAGCGGCACCCGGAGTGGGGCGACAGCCGGTACGTCGACCTGACGCTGACCGGCACGCTGCGCGTCGCCGACGCGCTCAACCACCTCTACGTCCTGCTGCCGGTGCTCGACGACGCGAAGCACTACTGGGTCGCGCCGGACGAGGTCGACAAGCTGCTCCGGGCCGGCGAGGGCTGGCTGGCCGACCACCCGGAGCGCGACGTGATCACCCGCCGCTACCTGGCGCACCGGCGGGCGCTGGCCGGGCTGGCCCTGGCCCGTCTCGCGGAGCGGCGGCCGACCGACGAGCCGGCCGCCGACGAGGCCGCCGTGGACGAGGCGACCGTGGAGGGCGGGCAGGTCACGGCCCGCCGGGCGTCACTGGCCGCGCGCCGGCGGGAGGCGGTGCTCGGCGCGCTGGTCGAGGCGGGTGCGAGCCGGGTGCTGGACCTCGGCTGCGGCGGCGGTGCCCTGCTCGCCGCGCTGGTCGGCGACCGCCGGTTCACCGAGATCGTCGGCACCGACGTGTCCACGCACGCGCTGACCCTGGCCGCGCGGCGGCTGCGGCTGGACCGGCTGCCCGAGCGGCAGCGGGACCGCATCCGGCTCTGGCAGTCCGCGCTGACCTACCGGGACGACCGGCTGCGCGGGTACGACGCGGCGGTGCTGATGGAGGTGATCGAGCACGTCGACCCGCCCCGGCTGCCGGCCCTGGAGGACGCCGTGCTCGGTCACGCCCGGCCGGCCACCGTCGTGGTGACCACGCCGAACGTCGAGTACAACGTCCGCTACGAGGGGCTGCCCGCCGGGCGGTTCCGGCACGCCGACCACCGCTTCGAGTGGACCCGCGCGGAGTTCGCCGCGTGGGTCGACCGGGTGTCCACCACGTACGGCTACACCGCCGCGATCGGCGGGATCGGCGACGACGATCCCGAAGTCGGCACCCCGACCCAGCTCGTCGTGCTGACCCGGAAGGAGAACCCGTGACCACCCTCGACATCCCCGAGCTGGCCCTGGTCGCACTCGTCGGCGTCTCCGGCTCCGGCAAGTCCACCTTCGCGCGCCGGCACTTCGCGCCCAGCCAGGTGCTCTCCTCGGACGCGTTCCGGGCGATGGTCGCCGACGACGAGAACGACCAGTCCGCCTCCGCCGACGCCTTCGACGCCCTGCACCACGTCGCCGCCACGCGGCTGCGCCGGGGTCGGCTCACGGTGGTCGACGCGACCAACCTCCAGCCGCACGCCCGGGCCGCCCTGGTGCGGGTGGCCCGCGAGCACGACGTGCTGCCGGTGGCCGTCGTGCTGGACGTGCCCGAGGCGCTGGCCTGGGAACGCACCGAGGGCCGCGCCGACCGCACCTTCGGCCGGCAGGTGCTCGCCCGGATGCAGCGCGACCTGCGCCGGTCGTACGGGCAGCTGGCCCGGGAGGGCTTCCGCAAGGTGCACGTGCTGCGCGGTGTCGAGGAGATCGACGCCGCGGAGGTCCGCTACGAGAAGCTCTTCAACGACCGGCGGGAGCTGACCGGGCCGTTCGACATCGTCGGCGACGTGCACGGCTGCCGCGCCGAGCTGGAGGCGCTGCTCGTCCGGCTCGGCTGGGAGCTGCGCCACGACGAGCGGGGCCGGCCGGTGGACGCCACGCACCCGTCGGGGCGTACCGCCGTCTTCGTCGGTGACCTGGTGGACCGCGGCCCGGACTCCCCCGGCGTGCTCCGCCTGGTGATGGGCATGGTCGCCGCCGGGCACGCGATCTGCGTGCCCGGCAACCACGAGCAGAAGCTGCTGCGCCGGCTGCGCGGCCGCGAGGTGCGGCTCACCCACGGGCTGGCCGAGACGATGGAGCAGCTGGCGGCGGAGCCGGACGCCTTCGTGGCCGAGGTGGCGACCTTCATCGACGGCCTGGTCAGCCACTTCGTGCTGGACGGCGGCCGGCTGGTGGTCGCGCACGCCGGGCTGAAGGAGGCCTACCAGGGCCGCGCGTCGGGCCGGGTGCGCTCGTTCGCGCTCTACGGCGAGACCACCGGCGAGACCGACGAGTACGGGCTGCCGGTGCGCTACCCGTGGGCGCGGGAGTACCGGGGCTCGGCGATGGTGGTCTACGGGCACACCCCCGCCGCCGTGCCGGAGTGGGTGAACAACACCATCTGCGTCGACACCGGCTGCGTCTTCGGCGGCCGGCTCACCGCGCTGCGCTACCCGGAGAAGGACCTGGTGTCGGTGCCGGCGGAGCGGGAGTGGTACGCCCCGGTCCGGCCGCTGGCCGCCGCTCCGGCCCGGCCCGACCAGGTGCTGGAGCTGACCGACGTGACCGGCCGACGGCACATCGAGCACGCGTACGGGTCGCTGACCGTGCCGGCGGAGAACGCCGCCGCCGCGCTGGAGGTGATGAGCCGCTTCGCGGTCGACCCGCGCTGGCTGGCCTGGCTCCCACCGACGATGGCGCCCTGCTCGACGGCCACGGCGGGCGGCTTCCTGGAGCACCCGGCGCAGGCGTTCGCCGACTACCGCGCGGCGGGCGTGGACCGGGTGGTCTGCGAGGAGAAGCACATGGGCTCGCGGGCGGTGGTGCTCGTCTGCCGGGAGCCCGACGGCGGGTCGTTCGGTCCGGGCGGCGGGGTGGTGCACACCCGCACCGGTCGGCCGTTCTTCGGCGCGCCGCTCGACACGGAACTGCTCGACCGGGTGCGTGCGGCGGTCGGCGGGGCGGGGCTCTGGGACGAGCTGGGGACCGACTGGCTGCTGCTCGACTGCGAGCTGCTGCCCTGGTCGGCCAAGGCGGGTGGGCTGATCCGCGAGCAGTACGCCGGAGTCGGCGCAGCCGGTCGAGCCGCGCTCCCGGCGGCGCTGGCCGCGCTGGAGGCCGCGGCCGGTCGGGGCCTGCCCGTGGACGCGCTGCGCGACCGGACGGCCCGACGCCGGGACGAGATCCTGGCCTACTCGGACGCCTACCGGGCGTACGTGGGGCCGACCGACGGGCTGCGCGGGGTGACCCTGGCCCCGTTCGCGGTGCTGGCCGGCGCTAAGGCCAGCTACGCCGACCGGGACCACGGCTGGCACCTCGGGCTGGCCGACCGGCTCTGCGCCGCCGACCCGGAGTTCTTCACGCCGACCCGTCGGCAGGTCGTCGACCTGGCCGATCCGGCCGCCGAGGCGGCGGCCACCGAGTGGTGGCTGGCGCTGACGGCGGCCGGGGGCGAGGGCATGGTCGTGAAGCCGTACGCCGGCCCGGCCGCCCGGACCGAGCGGGGCTCGCTGCTCCAGCCGGGCATCAAGTGCCGGGGCCGGGAGTACCTGCGGATCATCTACGGCCCGGGGTACGACGAGCCGGAGCAGCTCGCCGCGCTGCGTCGCCGGTCGCTGGGGCGCAAGCGGGGGCTGGCGCTGCGCGAGCACGGGCTGGGGCTGGCGGCGCTGGACGCGCTGGTCGCGGGTGCTCCGCTGTGGCGCCGGCACGAGCTGGTCTTCGCGATCCTGGCCTGCGAGTCCGAGCCGGTCGACCCCCGGCTGTGACACCCGGCGCCGGCGCCGTCGGCCGTCGGTGGCCGCGGGTAGGGTCGCCGGCCGTGACCTACGAGGCGTTCTACGAGCCGGCCGGGCGGTTCGGGTCCACCCCGGCGACCGCCGGCCCGTGGGATCCCGCCGCCCAGCACGCCGGCCCGCCGTCGGCCCTGCTCGCCCGGGCGCTCGCCGGCCACGACCCGGTCGACGATGCGGACGCTCGTCGTCGCACCCCGCTGAGCCGGCCCGGCAGCGCACCGGTGTGACGTCGAGCACCGGCACCGCGGGCAGCCACCTAGACTACGGACGTTCCGTCACCGACCGGCATACATCGGAGGTCGCCTCGTGCCGACGCCCACCACCACCCTGGCCCTGGGGCCGAGCTGGCTCGATCCAGAGGTGTTGATCTCGACGTTCGGGCTGATCGGCATCCTGGTGATCGTCTTCGCCGAGTCCGGCCTGCTGATCGGGTTCTTCCTGCCGGGCGACTCGCTGCTGTTCACGGCGGGGCTGCTCACGGCGGACGGGAAGTACATCACCTACCCGCTGTGGCTGGTCTGCCTGCTCATCACCATCGCGGCGATCGCCGGCGACCAGGTCGGGTACGCGTTCGGCCGCAAGGTCGGCCCGGCGCTGTTCCGCCGGCCGAACTCGAGGCTGTTCAAGCAGGAGAACGTGCTTAAGGCGCACGAGTTCTTCGAGAAGTACGGCGCGCGCTCCATCGTGCTGGCCCGCTTCGTGCCGATCGTGCGGACGTTCACGCCGATCGTCGCCGGGGTCAGCCGGATGAACTATCGCACGTTCGTGATCTACAACGTGATCGGCGGCGTGCTCTGGGGCACGGGCGTGACCGTGCTCGGCTACTTCCTCGGCCAGATCCCGTTCGTCAAGGCGAACATCGAGATGATCCTGATCGGCATCGTGCTGATCTCGGTCATCCCGATCGCCGTCGAACTGCTCCGGGCGTGGATGGCCGCCAGACGTGGCACCACCCCGCAGGAGCGGGCCGCCGCCGAGGAGGCGATCCGGGAGACCCGCGAGCACTACGGCAAGCACTGACCGACCGGCCGTCCGGCGCCGTCCCCGGTCGGGGATGGCACCGGACGATCGGTGAAGGTCAGCGCGCCTTCTTGGTGGCGCGCTTGCGCGGCGGGGTCAGCAGATCGGCGATCGTGGCGATCGCCGTCGGCACCAGCCGGTAGTAGGCCCAGACACCGCGCTTCTCCCGCTCCAGCAAGCCGGCCTCGGTGAGGATACGCAGGTGGTGACTGACCGTCGGCTGCGAGAGGCCGAGGGGCGCGGTCAGGTCGCACACGCACGCCTCGCCCTCGGGCGCCGACTGGATCAGGCTGAGCAGCCGAAGTCGAGCGGGGTCGGCGAGGGCCTTGAGGACCCCCGCGAGACGCTCGGCATCGGCACGTTCGATCGGCTCGCCGGCAAGCGGCGAGATCTGAGGCATAGTCATTTCAGCCAACGCAGTTCCCACGTATTCCATCCTTCCACCAGCAGCATCGATCCGCCTGCATATCGGCGGATCCGAATCGGCAGACTTTTACGCCACAAGGCCGAGGTCAGCCAACGTATAGGCCGCCCGATACGGCAGTCCGGCGGCTCGCACCGCGTCGCCGGCGCCTCGATCAACAATAACCGCCACACCCACGATCTCGGCCCCTACCTCGCGAAGGGCCTCGACCGCCGTCAACACACTTCCCCCGGTGGTGGAGGTGTCCTCCACCGCCAACACCCGCCGGCCGGTCACGTCCGGCCCTTCGATCCGACGCTGGAGCCCGTGCGTCTTGCCTGTCTTGCGAACCACGAACGCGTCCACCGGGCGGCCTGTCCCGGACGCGGCGTGCACCATCGACAGCGCCACCGGGTCGGCGCCGAGGGTCAACCCGCCCACCGCTTCGTATTCCCAGTCGGCCGTCAGGTCACGCATCACGCGCCCCACCAACGGAGCGGCCTCGTGATGGAGCGTGACGCGACGTAGATCGACGTACCAGTCGGCCTCGCGACCCGAGGAGAGCACTACCCGGCCGTGGACCACCGCCAGGTCAGTGATGAATTTACGCAGGTCGTCGTGGTCCCCCATGCCGATAGAGGGTACTGCTCAAGTCTGGGAGTCGTGTGTGGGGTCCACCCGGGTCAGCCCTGGGGGCGACCGACGGGTGGCGATGCCTGGCTACGCTGAGCGACCGTTCAGCCGGGCAAAGCGGGCAATCGACGAGGGTCGACGGGGCGAGCCGGCCCCGATCGGGCACTCAGCCGGCGTCGCGGCCGATCCGGCCGCGGGTGTCCCGGGACACCCGCTCCAGCAGCCGCCGGGGCGCGTGCCGCAGGCCCGCCACGGCGAGCTTGTACTTCCACGCGGGAACGCTGACCAGCTTGCCTTTCCGCAGGTCACGAAGGGCTTCGTCGACCACGTCGTCGGCCCGCAGCCACATCCACTCCGGCGTCTTCGACATGTTGATGCCGGCGCGCTCGTGGAACTCAGTACGGGTGTAGCCGGGGCATAGCGCCATCACGCGTACGCCGAAGGGCCGGGCGGACTGGCCGACGGACTCGCTGAAGTTGGTGACCCACGCCTTGCTGGCGGAGTATGTCGATCCCGGCATGACCGCGCCGAATCCCGCAACCGAAGAGACATTTATCACTGCCCCGGAGCGCCGCTCGGTCATCGGACGCAGGGCGGCGAGGGTCAGCCGCATCACGGCGTGCACGTTGAGCCGCAGCAGCCGCGCCTCGTCCTCGGCGGACGACCGCAGGAACGGGGTGTTCAGGCTGATCCCGGCGTTGTTGACGAGCAACCCGACCGGTGCCCCCTCGGCCAGCCGCCGCTCCACCGTCGCGCAACCGTCGTCGGTGGACAGGTCGGCCGGGAGCGTCTCGACCTCCCGGCCGTGCCGCCCGGTCAGCTCGGCGGCCGTCGCGGCCAGCCGGGCCGCGTCCCGGGCCACCAGCACCAGGTGCCAGCCGTCGGCAGCCAGCCGGCGGGCGAAGGCGGCGCCGATGCCGGCGGTCGCTCCCGTGATGAGGGCCCGCCGCTCGCTGGTCGACTGGTCGAGCGTCACGGGCGGTCCTCACCTCGGCTGGTGCGGGGGCGCGGGCGGCGCCCAGGGCGGCTGGTGCGGGGGCTGAGCGGGTGGCGGCGCGGGGAACGCCGGAGGGTGGTGCGGGGTGGACGGCGCGGGCCGCCGGCGGAACCAGGCGCTCGCCGCCGGCAGTGCCAGCAGCACGGCTACCACAAGGTAACCGAGCACCTGGCCGACGGAAAGACCCGCGCCCAGCGGGATCCACCAGGACGGGTAGGCGTCGGCGAGGATGCCGAAGAGCTCCGCCGTCGCCCGGTCGTCCTCACCCGACCCGAGCGGGGTGGCACGCTGGCCGACCACCAGCGCCAGCCCGCAGCACCCGGCGATCAGCCCCAGCCCCGAGACCACCCAGGTCGCGGTGCGGGCGCCGTCCCGCCCGGCCCGCAGGCCGAGGGCGAGACCGCCGAGGAGCAGCCCCGCGAGCAGGCTCACCACCGCCGTCAGCACGGTGGACACGCCCAGCAGGGTGACCATCCGGTCGATCTGGTCCGGTCGCGCCGAGGTGCCGTCGGCGGCGACCCGGAACCGGTCGACGGTGCCGCCCCGCGTCGCCACACCGGCGGCGGCGTACGCGAGGGCGGCGACCGCCATCAGCGCCAGCACCGCCACGGCCGCCGTGACCACGGCCGGGCGGCGGGCCGGTGCCCTATCGGGGTACGACACGACGGGTCCCTCCGGTAGGCGTCAAGTGGCAACCTACTCGGAGGGACCGTCGGCGTCGCTGTCGTCGACCGGTCAACTCACCGGCGGCGGGGTCGGGCCGGGACGGTCCGATCCGGGCTGCTCGCCACCCGGGTTCGACCCAGGCTGGCCACCGCCGTACGGAGCGGACGGCGGCTGGCTGCCCGGGGCCGGCGGGTAGCCCGGCTGG
This sequence comes from Micromonospora sp. URMC 107, assembly GCF_051386315.1. Lineage (NCBI taxonomy): Bacteria > Bacillati > Actinomycetota > Actinomycetes > Micromonosporales > Micromonosporaceae > Micromonospora > Micromonospora sp. URMC 107. The sequence goes on along the minus strand of NZ_JBPQTK010000145.1, from coordinate 5,863 downwards.
TCGGGGGCCTGCGACTGTCCCGGCGTCGACGGATACCCCGGCGTGGGCGGGTAGCCGGGCTGGCCGGCCGGGCCGGTCTGCGGGTAGCCGGGCTGTCCGGTCTGCGGGTAGGACGCGCCCGGGACCGGCGGCTCCCACGCCTGCTTCGGCTTGCGGAAGAACTCGTTGGCCTTCGGCAGCGCCAGCAGGATCAGCGCGGCGAGCAGCGCGAGCAGTCCGAGCACGCCGAGCAGCGTGGTGACCGGGTTGAACCAGCTGGGCAGCGCCTCGTCGAGACGGCGCTGGATCTCCTCCGGGCTCGGCCCGTCGCCGGTCGTCTGACCGGTGCCCATGCCACCGCCCAGGCCGCTGGCCAGCCCGCCGCCCGTGCAGCAGACCATGATGCCGCCGAGCACCCAGGTGGTGATCCGCGACCCGTTGCTGCCCCGGTTGTTGAACACCCCGAGCACGGCCAGCACGACCGCGATCAGCAGCACGAAGACGGCGCCACCGATGGTGATCATCGTGGTGATGTCCGCCAGGTTCTGCGTGCCGTTGGCGTCGGTGCCCCGGTATGCGTCGTCGAGCACCTCAGAGATGGTGCCGACGGTGGCGAGCGTGATGATGAGGCCGATCAGCTGGGTGAGCGCGAACAGCCACAGCAGATACGTGGAAATGGTCACCACACCCGGCCGGGTGCGGGCCGGCGTGTTGTGGGAATCGACCATGATTCTCCTTCCCTAGATCGCGGTCACACCGTATCCAGGTCGAGCCACTCGGGCACGTCAGACGGACACCGACCCGCCGGACGGCGGGCGACCGGCGGGCCGCGGGCGGCGTGTCAGTAGCCGCGCCACTCCGCGCGGGCGTACTCCAGCACGCGGGGCTGGAGCAGGGTGGAGGCCGGCACGTCCACCCGGCGGCGGTCGGCGGGGAAGGACCCGGCGGCGGAAAGCGTCGCCACGTCGAGGAAGCGCAGCGCGGGCGCGTCCGGCGGCAGGGCCAGGGCGGGCGCGGTCGGGCCGGGGGCGGCCAGCAGGAAACCCCAGTCGCCGAAGGACGGCACGTCCACGTGGTACGGCGTGGTGGCGAAGCCCGCCTCGCGCAGCGACGCCTCGATCGACCAGTACGACCGGGGCGCGAAGTACGGCGAGCCGGACTGCACGACCAGCCGGCCGCCCTCGGCGAGCACCGCCCGCACCAGCGCGTAGAACTCGACCGTGTAGAGCTTGGCGGTGGCCGTCTCGTCCGGGTCGGGCAGGTCGGCCACCACCGCGTCGAACCGGTCGGCGGCGGTACGCAGCCAGGAGAACGCGTCGGCGTGCACCACCCGCACCCGGGGATCGTCGAGCGCCCCGCCGTTGAGCCGGCGCAGCTGCGGCTCGCTGCGGGCCAGCGCCACCACCGCCGGGTCCAGGTCCACCACCGTGATCCGCCGGACGTCCGGGTAGCGCAGCAGCTCGCGTACGGCGAGGCCGTCCCCGGCGCCGAGCACCAGCACCTCGCCACGCGGGCCGTTCAGCACCGGATGCACCAGCGCCTCGTGGTAGCGGTACTCGTCGACGGAGCTGAACTGGAGGTCGCCGTTGAGGAAGAGCCGCAGGTCGGTGCCGGCGCGGCCGGTCTCGGCGACCGAGCGGGTGAGCACGATCTCCTGGTACCGGCTGCGCTCGGCGTGCACCACCGGATCCCGGTAGAGCTGCTGGCGGGCGGTCAGCTCGAAGTCGTGCGCGGTCACCCACGCGTACCCGAGGCTGAGGAAGACCACGACGCTTCCGGCGCCGAGCGCGACGCGGGCCCGGCGGCTCAGCTCGCGACGGAAGACCGTGCAGACCAGCGCGAGACCGGCGACGGCGTTCACCGCGCCGACCACCAACGCCCCCTTGAGCTGGCCGAAGACCGGCAGCAGCAGGAACGGGAAGGCCAGCCCGCCGAGCAGCGCGCCGACGTAGTCGGCGGCGAACAGGTCGGCCACCGCGCTGCCGGCGGCCTGCTCCCGGATGCGTTGCAGCAGCACCATCAGCAGCGGGATCTCCGCGCCGATCAGCAGACCGAGCACGAAGGCTGTGCCGATCAGCGCCGGGCCGTAGAGGTCCAGCCACGCGAAGGCCGCGTAGAGGCCGAGCACGGAGAGGCCACCGAGCAGGGCCAGGGCCAGCTCGATCGCCGCGAACGCGGCGGCGGCCCGGGGCTGCAACGGCTTGGCGGCGAGCGCGCCGACGCCCATCGCGAACACCATCACGCCGAGCACGATCGACGCCTGCCCGACCGTGTCCCCGATCAGGTAGCTGCCCAGGGCGACCAGGGCCAGCTCGTAGACCAGGCCGCAGGCGGCGCAGACGAAGACCGCGACGAGCACCGCCGCGCGGGACAGCCGCCACCGCGCGGGTGCCGGCGCGTCGACGGTCACCGACCCTCCGGCGTACGCCCGGCGGCCCTCACCCGCGCGGTCCCCTGCCCCTCGGCCTCCTTGCGGCGCTGGCGGCCGCGCTGCCAGAAGCCGACGGCGAACAGCAGCGCGGTGAACAGCAGCAGGCCGAACGCGGCGAGGAAGTAGCCCCAGCGGTCACGCCAGAGGTCGCTCCGAATTTCCGGCAGCGGCGACGGCTCGGCTGTCGCGGCTGCCGGGGTCGGAGCCGGCTCCACCACCCCCGCCTCGGCGGCGAGCAACGGCAGCGAGACGGCGGCCCGGGTGACGGCCCAGCCCGGCTCGTCGACGAAGGCGTCCTCGGTCAGCCCGAGCCGTTCCAGCCCGTCCTGCATCCTCAGGCGGGCCGTGGCGGAGACGTCGTCGGACGTCTCCACCCTGATGCGGGCGAAGTCGTTGCTCTCGCTGCTCTCCGAGGTGTAGGCGACCCGCGCGACCACCTGCACCCAGCGCGGGCAGGCGGCGTTCTCCTCGACCGCCACCCCGTCGCCGAGGTTCGACCCGACGCTGAGATCGGTGTACCGGTAGTAGTCCTGGAGCACCCAGCCGTAGCAGATGCCCTGGCTGTCGCTGGAGCGTTGGAGGATGGGCACGGTGTCGCCGCGTTCCTGCGCCGTCGGGGGCAGCACGTCGTCGCCTCCGTCGTCGCCGTTGACCACGCCGATCCCCACGCAGCACAGGAAGAACCCGGCGACGACCGCCCAGATGATCCAGCTGCCGCTCTTGGTCGCGCTGCCGCTCTTGGTCGCGCTTCCGCCCGCCGGTGGCTGCCCGGCGGGCTTCTTCGCCGTGGCCATCAGCTGATCGCGGCGGCGATGATCGCGCCGGTGGCGAGGTGCACGACGGCGGAGACCCAGACCGCCGGGTGCGGCTGCTGGTCGACGAGGATCTCGCCGAGCCTGCCCGGCGTCGCCACGTCGAGCAGCACGAAGGCCGCCGCCATGATGACCAGGCCGAGGATCCCGTACGCGGACGCGCCGACGATGCCGAGCGCGAAGTCGTCGTCGCTGGCGGCGATCGCGGCGACCACGATGATGCCGACGCCGGCCAGGTTGGAAGCGAGCAGCAGCGCCGCGTTGCGGTTGCGCTCGGTCCAGATCAGCTGGTTGAGCCGGCCGGGGGTGGCGAGGTCCACCAGGACGTAGCCGATGCCCATCAGCAGGACGCCGACCGCCCCGTAGGCGAGGGTGACCAGCAGATCGGTGACGAGGGTCTGCACAGGAGGCTCCAGGGTGAGGGGGGTCGGTGCGTCACTTGCCGCTGCCGGGGCCGCCGCCCCGGACGGTGCTGCCACGGCCCCAGCCCCAGTGGGAGCCGACCGTGGAGTGGTAGCGGGGGTAGGCGGTGCTCATGCGCTCCAGCAGGATCACCGAGCCGGCGGCGATCGGCAGGATCACCACCGAGTCGTCGTCGTAGCGCAGGTAGACGCCGCTGCCGTCGACGTACTGGTCGGCGGGCTGCCACGCGTCGGTGACCTCCTTCGCCACCTGACTGGGCGAGCGGGGCGAGGTGTAGGCGACGGCGTTGCGGCCGATGTCGTGGCTCGCCGCCCGCCTGTACCTGTCCTCCACGTAGCCGCGCGGGGAGAAGCTGCCGTAGAAGATGGCGAAGGCGGCGACCAGGGCGCCGATGACGGCGAACGCCACCCCCACCACGAACCAGCGTCGGTACGTCATCGCAGTGCCACCACCGTCTCGGTCAGGACCAGCTCGTTGGTCTGGGGATACGCGTGCCAGGTGCGCCAGGCGAGGGTGCCGGCCGGCGGGTCGGGGCGGACCGCCAGCGCGGTCACCGCGTCGGCGTCGCCGGGGAACACGCCCACCAGCGCGTACGGGTCGTCGGCCAGGTCGGCCCGGAGCGCGGCGACCTGTTCGCTGAGCCCGGTGCCGGCGGGCCGCAGCACGGTCGCGGTGAAGTGGTAGCCGCCCGCCTCGTCCCGCACCGCCGGCGGCAGCTCGGGCGGGCGGCCGGGCAGGCAGGCGACCGTCTCGGTCAGCGTGGCGCCGGGCGCGTGCAGGACCACCTGGTGCGAGGCGCCGAGCAGCCGCAGCCGCAGCCGGACGTCGCCGGGCAGGTCGAGGTCGAGCACGTGCAGCGCGGGCCGCTCGACGTCGTCGAGCGCGAGGCTGAGGTCGGCGGCGCTGGTGTCGACGTACGGGGCGTCGAGGGTGACGAGCATCAGCCCACCTCGGCCTGCGGGTAGATCATCACGTCGCCGCGGTGCAGCAGCTCACCGAGCGCCACCTCCCAGCCCGCCTCGCCGTACGCCTCGAACGAGAGCCGGGCCCCGCCGGGCGCCTGGTAGTCGTGGTACCGCATGGTGCCGGTCGGGTCGAGACCGGTGTTGCCGACGGCGGTGTAGCGGGCCTGGCCGGACTCGTTCCAGTTGTAGCGGCGGCCGGCGAAGTCGATGGTCGGGGCGCCGGGGGTGACGGTGGCGCCCTGCTCGGCGCCCCAGAGCACCAGCTCCAGCTCCGGGTCCTCCTCGACGGAGAGCCAGCGCCGCACGCCGGCGGCGTCGTCGAGCAGGTGCTCGGCCCAGCTCCAGCCGCCCTCGACCAGGCGGATCGAGCCGCGCACCGCGTACGACACGCCCCGGATCTCGACGATGTCGCCGGGCTTCAGGCGGCGCGGGTCGCCGCGTAGCGCGTCGGCGTCCCGGTCCCGCAGCGGGTCGCCCGGTCCCTTGGCCCGTTGCTGCGGGCGGGAACGCGTCCGGTTCCAGGCCACCGCGGCCACGACCAGACCCGCCACTCCGACCAGACAGCCCATCGCCGCCAGCACGTATGCGATCGTCCCGCTCATCCCGACCACCTCCCCAGGTACGTCGGCGCAGACGGTAACAACCCCGCGCACCTGGGGAAACACGCTGTCGCCTGAGTGAGGGAACAGTCACTGGGCGTGCCCTGCGCCGGGACCGTCCCCGGCGTGCCCTCCGGCCCGTTCCCGAGGGCCGGGGGTCAGCCCCGCCAGAGGTGCTCGGTGGCGTACTCGCGCAGGGTGGTGCGACCCATGACGCAGCCGGTGAAGGTGCCGATCTCGGCCGGGTCGTCGCGCAGCGCCGCCCAGGCGGCCCGCCCGGCCGACGGGTCGGCGCGCTCCAGCAGCGTGGCGGCGTAGACGCGGCCGGCCGGGGTGGCCTCGGTGAGCAGCCGGTCGAGCTGCCCGCGTACGCCCCCGGGGTCCTCCGCGAGCGCCGCCTCCACCCGCCGGTACGCCTCGGTCACCGGCAGCAGCGTGCCGGCGATCCCCACCCCGCCGAACGCCACCGTGTCGGCCTGCCGCAGCTCGTCGAGGGCCGCCTCGACCTCCCGGTCCCGTTTCTTCCCGATCCCGAACATGCCCTGTTCCTTCCCCGCCGCACCCCCGCCCACCCTGTCGATCAAGAGGTTCGCGCCCTCGGCCGGTGTTGCCGGGGCGCAAACCCCTTGATCGTCGCGGAGCCGCCCCCGCCGG
>NZ_JBPQTK010000144.1:0-14145 GCF_051386315.1 Micromonospora sp. URMC 107 | reverse complement strand
GCCCGGCAGCACGCCGGGCCGGGCCGTTTCCGGGTCTCAGAGCTTGTCGATCGGGGCGTGCCGGAGCACCAGCCACATCGTCTGGTCGCCGAAGTCGATCTGCGCCCGGGCGCCCGGGCCGTGCCCCTCCACGGCCAGCACCCGGCCCAGGCCGTAGCGCTGGTGGTTGACCCGGTCGCCGGCGGACACCTTCGGCCCCTGCGGCAGCTCGCTCGCCGTGGTCAGCCGGCTGGCGTCGACCCCCAGCCGCTTCGCCAGCTGCGCCGCCTTGGGGGTGCCGCCGTTGAAGGCCCCACGCCCGCCGGGCACGCGGTCCGCGCGACCACCGACGCCGCCGCCCCCGCCGGCCCACGAGGTGTACGACCCCTCGGTGCGCTCCCAGCGGACCAGCTCCGGAGGCAGCTCCTCCAGGAACCGCGACGGCGGGTTGTAGGCCGGCTGCCCCCACGCCGAGCGGGTGACCGCCCGGGAGAGGTAGAGGCGCTGGCGGGCCCGGGTGATGCCCACGTACGCCAGCCGGCGCTCCTCCTCCAGCTCCCGGCTGTCGCCCAGCGAGCGCAGGTGCGGGAAGACGCCGTCCTCCAGGCCGGTCAGGAAGACCACCGGGAACTCCAGGCCCTTCGCGGTGTGCAGCGTCATCAGCGTGACCACGCCCTGGTGGTCCGGGTCGTCCGTCGGCACCTGGTCGGCGTCGGCCACCAGCGCGACCTGCTCCAGGAAGCCGGCCAGGGTCGCCCGCTCCCCCTCCTCGCCGACCGCCTCGATCCGCTCGGTGTACTCCCGGGCGACACTGACCAGTTCCTGGAGGTTGTCGACCCGCCCCGCGTCCTGCGGGTCGAGGCTCTCCTCCAGCTCGGTGAGGTAGCCCGAGCGGGTCAGCAGCGCCTCCAGCACCTCCTCCGGGCTGCCCGTCTCGGCCAGCTCGCGGGCGCCGTCGAGCAGGGCGACGAAGTCGGCGATGCCGTTGGCCGCCCGGGTGGAGATGCCGGGGGCGTCCTTGGCCCGCCGCAGCGCCGCCCCGAAGGAGATCCGGTCCCGGCTGGACAGCGCCTCCACGCACGCCTCGGCCCGGTCGCCGATGCCCCGGCGCGGCGTGTTGAGGACCCGGCGCAGGCTGACGGTGTCGTCGTCGTTGACCACCGCGCGCAGGTAGGCCAACGCGTCGCGGACCTCCTTGCGCTCGTAGAAGCGCACCCCGCCGACCACCTTGTAGGGCAGGCCGACCCGGATGAACACCTCCTCGAAGACCCGGGACTGGGCGTTGGTGCGGTAGAAGACGGCCACGTCGCCGGGGCGGGTCTCGTCGGCGTCGACCAGCCGGTCGATCTCGCGTGCCACCCAGTCGGCCTCGGCGTGCTCCGTGTCGGCCACGTAGCCGACGATCGGCTCGCCGGCGCCTGCCTCGCTCCAGAGCCGCTTCGGCTTGCGGGAGGTGTTCCGGTCGATCACCGCGTTGGCCGCGTTGAGGATGGTCTGGGTGGAGCGGTAGTTCTGCTCCAGCAGGATCGTCCGGGCGTCGCCGAAGTCGCGCTCGAACTCCAGGATGTTGCGGATCGTGGCGCCCCGGAACGCGTAGATCGACTGGTCGGCGTCACCGACCACGCAGAGCTCCGCCGGCTCGATCCCCTCCGTGCCGGAGACCAGCTCCTTGATCAGCACGTACTGGGCGTGGTTGGTGTCCTGGTATTCGTCCACCAGCACGTGCCGGAACCGCCGGCGGTAGCTCTCCGCGACGTGCGGGTGGGACTGGAGCAGGTGCACCGTCGTCATGATCAGGTCGTCGAAGTCCAGCGCGTGCGCCTCGCGCAGCCGCCGCTGGTAGAGCGTGTAGGCCTCCGCCAGCGCCCGCTCGTTGGGGCCCTTGGCGCGGCCCGCGAACTCCTCCGGGTCGACCAGCTCGTTCTTCAGGTTGGAGACCTGGGCGGCGAGCCCGCGCGCCGGATAGCGCTTCGGGTCGAGGTCCAGCTCCCTGGCGACCATCTGCATCAGCCGGCGGGAGTCGTCCGCGTCGTAGATCGAGAAGGTCGACTTCAGCCCGGCGTGCTCGTGCTCGGCGCGCAGGATGCGCACGCACGCGGAGTGGAACGTCGACACCCACATCAGGCGGGCGCGGGGACCCACCAGGTGGGCCACCCGCTCCTTCATCTCCCCGGCGGCCTTGTTGGTGAAGGTGATCGCGATGATCTCGCCGGGGTGCACGTCCCGGGCGGCCAGCAGGTAGGCGATCCGGTGGGTGAGCACGCGGGTCTTGCCCGAGCCCGCGCCGGCCACGATCAGCAGCGGCGAACCGGCGTGGGTGACGGCGTCGCGCTGCGGCCCGTTCAGGCCCTCGACGAGGGCCTGGGGATCGAGGTGGACGGCCGCCGGCCTGGGCCGGTGCGGCGAGGTCGGGGCAGGCGCCGACGCGGGCGGGGACGCGGGGATGTCGAAGAGAGGATGCATCGCACGGCGAGTCTATGCCGCCGGGCGGACACTTCCCCCGCCGCGCGCCCCGGCTCGCCCGGGCCGGTCCCGCGTCGCCCCGCGGCTTCGACGTTGACGCGCTCGTCGCCCACCTGGGCGCCGCGCCCCCGGACCCGCCGACCGCATCACCGGCCTCGGCTGCGGCGAGGGCGGTCCCGGCGTCACGACGGCGCCGGGGCCGCCCCTGCCGGCACGGGTTGCGCCGAATCCTTGCGCGGGCCGGCCGGAGGTCGGCATACTCGACGACATGTTCGGTCAGCGCTTCTACTTTTACTACGGCACCGGGAGTCCGGCAGCCGTGGGTCGCGCCTGATCAACCAGACCTACGAGAAAGCCCCGGGCTCCTGGAGCCCGGGGCTTTCTCCGTCCCGGGATCCGGGCACCGGGCACCTGACGGCAAGGGGTACCCGATGATGACAGACGTGGTGGAATCCAACGGCAGCCTGACGCGACCCGAGGCGGGCCGGCCCGGCCCCGGCGCCTCCGAGCCCCCGGTCGACGCGACGGGAGGCGCCGACGACGCCAGGCCGGAGGCGCGCACCGGCACCCCGGAACCGACCGCGGCCGCCCGGATCGTCGAGATCCGGGAGCGGATCGACGAGATCGACCGGGCGCTGATCGAGCTGTGGCAGGAGCGGGCCCGGCTCTCCCAGGAGGTCGGGGTGACCCGGATGGCCTCCGGTGGCACCCGGCTGGTGCTGTCCCGGGAACGGGAGATCCTGGAGCGTTTCCGGGCCGCCCTCGGCACCGACGGCACGCAGCTCGCGCTGCTGCTGCTCCGCGCCGGCCGCGGCCCCCTGTGAGGCGTACGCCGGCAACGGCCCGCCGTGCCCTTCCTTCGGGGCCGGGCGGCCCGCCCGCGCTCCCTCCGGGGTCGGGCGGGCCGCCCGGCCCCGGAAACGACGGAACCGCCTGCCGCCGTCGCGATGACGTCGGCAGGCGGTTCCGTGCGGGTCACGCCTCGTGCGTCTGCACGATCTCGCGCTTCTCCGCGAAGTGGCAGGCGCTCGGGTGGTCCGAGCCCTTGCGGATCTCCAGCAGCGGGACCTGCTCGGCGCAGACGTCCTGCGCCTTCCAGCAGCGGGTCCGGAACCGGCAGCCCGACGGCGGGCTCACCGGCGACGGCACGTCACCGGTGAGGCGGATGATCGCCTTGTTCTCCCGCACGGTCGGGTCCGGCACCGGCACGGCCGAGAGCAGGGCCTGGGTGTACGGGTGGGTCGGCCGCTCGTAGATCTCGTCCTCGGTGCCGATCTCGGCGATCTTGCCGAGGTACATGACCGCGACGCGGTCCGACAGGTGGCGGACCACCGACAGGTCGTGCGCGATGAACACGTACGACAGGCCGAGCTCGTTCTGGAGCTTCTCCAACAGGTTCATCACCTGCGCCTGGATCGACACGTCCAGGGCGGAGACCGGCTCGTCGCAGACGATGATCTCGGGCCGCAGGGCGAGCGCGCGGGCGATGCCGATGCGCTGCCGCTGACCGCCGGAGAACTGGTGCGGGTACCGGTTGATGTGCTCCGGGTTCAGGCCCACCAGGTCGAGGAGCTCCTTGACCTTGTCCCGGCGGCTGGCCTTCGGCGCCACCTCCGGGTGGATCTCGAACGGCTCGCCGATCAGGTCGCCGACCGTCATCCGCGGGTTCAGCGAGGTGTACGGGTCCTGCATCACCAGCTGGATCTGCCGGCGCAGTCGACGCAGCGCCGGGCCGGAGAGCTTGGAGATGTCCTGGCCCTTGTAGAGGACGCTGCCGCCGGTCGGCTTCTCCAGGTTCATCAGCACCCGGGCCAGCGTCGACTTGCCGCAGCCCGACTCACCGACCACACCCAGGGTCTCGCCGGCCTTGAGCTCGAAGGAGACCCCGTCGACCGCCCGGACGTGACCGATGGTCTTCTTGAACACCACACCCCGGGTCACGGGATAGTGCTTGACCAGGTCACGGACCTCGAGGATGTTCTCAGTCACGGTTCACCAGCTCCTCGGCGAAGTGGCAGGCGCTGGCCCGGCCGGCGCCGACCTGCAGCAGCGGCGGGACCTTCTCCCGGCAGACCGGCTGCGCCATGGGGCAGCGCGGGTTGAACGGGCAGCCCGGCGGGATGTTCATGAGGTTCGGCGGGAGGCCCTTGATCGTCCGGAGCTGCTGCCCCTTCTCGTCGAGCCGTGGGATCGAGTTGATCAAACCGATCGTGTACGGGTGCGCCGGCTTGGCGTACAGGTCGTAGACGTTGGCTTCCTCGACGATCCGGCCCGCGTACATGACCGCGATCCGGTCCGCGACGTCGGCGACCACGCCGAGGTCGTGGGTGATCAGGATCATGCCCATCTGCCGCTCGCGCTGGAGCTCGGCGAGCAGGTCCATGATCTGCGCCTGCACCGTCACGTCGAGCGCGGTGGTCGGCTCGTCCGCGATCAGCACCTCCGGGTCCAGGGCGAGCGACATGGCGATCATCGCGCGCTGCCGCATACCGCCCGAGAACTGGTGCGGGTAGCTGCTGAACCGGCCCTTGGCATTCGGGATCTTGACCTGGTCGAGCATCTCGATCGCGCGCTTCTTCGCGTCGGCACGGCTCATGCCGCGCCGCACCCGGAACTGCTCGGCGATCTGGAACCCGACGGTGAAGACCGGGTTCAGCGCCGAGAGCGCGTCCTGGAAGATCATCGCGATGCCCTCGCCGCGGATGCGGCGCCGCTCCTCGAAGGACATGCCGAGCATGTCCTTGCCGTGGAAGCGGACCTGACCGCCGGTGACGAAGCCGGGCGGCGTGTCGAGGATGCCCATGACGGTCTGCGCGGTGACGCTCTTACCGGAGCCGGACTCGCCGAGCACGGCGAGGGTCTCCCCCGCGTCGACGTGGTACGTGACCCCGTTGATGACCTTGGCGACGCCGTCCCGGGTACGGAACTCCACCCGGAGGTCGTCCACCTCGAGCAACCTGCCCGAGGGGCGGCCGGACGCGCCGGCCGCAGACTGCTCGGACACCAGAATGTCGGACAACTGAATCTCCCCTAGCGGAGTTTCGGATCGAGGGCCTCGCGGACCGCCTCACCGAGCATCACGAAGCTCAGTACGGCGGCGACGAGGAACGCGGCGGGGAAGAAGAGCAGGTAGGGCGCGACGCGGAGGAGGTTCTGCGCCTCGTTGATCATGATGCCCCAGGAGACCACCGGGCTCTTCAGGCCGACGCCCAGGAAGGACAGCGTCGCCTCGGCGCCGATGTACGAGCCGACCAGGATCGTCCCGTAGACCAGCAGCGGCGCGAGGCAGTTCGGCAGCAGGTGCTTGAGGATGATCCGGCCGGTGCCGGCGCCCAGCGCGCGGGCGGCGACGATGTAGTCCGCCTCCTTGGTGGCCAGCACCGAGGAACGCATCAGCCGCATCACGACCGGCCAGCCCAGCACGATCAGCGAGATGCTCACCAGGGCCATGATCTCGGCCTTGCTGTTGCTCGTGCCCGACCCGTTGAAGGTCGTCAGGATGACGATGGCACCCAGGACGAACGGCAGCCCGAAGAAGACGTCGGCGACGCGGGAGAGCAGTGCGTCCACCCAGCCGCCCCGGTAGCCCGCCACGATCCCCATCGCGCCGCCGAAGATCAGCACGCCGAGCACGGAGAGGAGGGAGACCACGATCGACGCGCGGGCACCGTAGATCACCCGGGCGAAGACGTCGCGACCCTGGAAGTCGTAGCCGAACCAGGCATCCGACGACGGGCCGACGAGGCTGTTCTGCAGGTTGCCGTTCTCCGGGTCGCCGGAGGTGAACAGCGAGGGGAACGCGGTCATCAGCATGAAGAGGACGATGAACCCCGCGGAGATCCAGAACAGCGGCTTGCGGCGCAGGTCACGCCAGGCGTCACCGAGCAGCCCGCGGGGCTTCTCCTTGCGGGCGCTCTCCGGCAGGCCCGCGTTGGTCGGCGCGCCGATCTCGTCGGGGGCCTGCGCGGGCGGCGTGCTGACGATCGAGGCGGCACTCGGGTCACTCATGCCCGTACCTCACTCCGCTCGGCGCGGGCACTGGTGTCCGCGCACGCTGCAATGATGATTCGTTCGCTGCGCTCACTCATAGCGGATCCTCGGGTCCAGGGCGGCGTAGAGCAGGTCGACCAGCAGGTTCATCAGCAGGTAGACGAGCACCAGGACCACCACGATGGAGACAACGGTAGCGCTCTCCTTGGTGATGATCGCGCGGTAGACCTGTCGGCCGATTCCGTTGACCTGGAAGATGCCCTCGGTGACGATCGCGCCGCCCATCAGGGCGCCGAGGTCGGTCCCGAGCAGCGTCACCACCGGGATGAGCGAGTTGCGCAGCAGGTGGATCCCGACCACCCGGCGCATCGGCAGACCCTTGGCGATCGCGGTACGCACGTAGTCGGCCCGCCGGTTCTCCGCGATGCTCGTGCGGGCCAACCGGGCGATGTACGCCATCGAGGCGCTACCCAGGACGAAGCCGGGCACGATCAGCTCGGTGAGCCGCATCTCGCTGGAGACCGTCGGCTTGACGATGCCCCACTGCACGCCGAGCAGCCACTGGGCCACGAAGCCGATGACGAAGATCGGCAGCGCGATCAGGAAGAGGCTGGAGACCAGGACCAGGTTGTCCAGGAAGCCGTTGCGGCGCAGGCCGGTCAGCACGCCCGCGGTGAGTCCGATGACCGCCTCGATGGCCAGCGCCACCAGGGCCAGCTTCAGGGTGTTCGGGTACGCCGTGGCGATGATGTCACCGATCTCCCGGCCGCCGAACGTCTGCCCGAAGTCGCCCTGGAAGAGGTTCTTCATGTAGTTGCCGTACTGCACGACCAGCGGCTCGTCGAGCTTGAACTTCTCGGTCATCATGTTGCGGAAGCTGTCGGGGCAGGGACGCTCGCCACACTTGCCCGCGAACGGGTCACCGGGCACCGACCACACGAGCCAGTAGATCAGGAACGTCGTCCCGATGAAGACCGGGATGAGTTGGAGCAGCCGTCTCAACAGATAACGGCCCATGGGGTGGTCCTCCAGACAGGGGGCGCGCGTCGGACGGCCGACACGGGGATGACAGACGTGGCAAGGCGGTGTGGTGACACCCACCTCACGGAACGGCCCGGGTCGGGCCCACCGGTAGGTGAGCCCGACCCGGGGTCAGACCGTTCGGATCAGAGCTCGACCGAGGTGAGGTCGAGTTCGCCGACGTTGGAGAGCTCGATCTTCTTGATCTTCTCCGAGTGGCCGGACTGCTGACCACCGAAGTAGACCGGGATCGAGGGGACGTCCTGGTCGATGAGGGCGACCGCCTCGGCGTACTTGGCGTGCGACGCCTCGAGGCTCGGCGCGGAGGCGGCTTCCTTGGCCAGCGCGTCGACCTGCGGGTTGCTGTACTTGCCGTCGTTCGAGGAACCGCCGGTCACGTAGAGCGGGCCGACCCAGTTCTCCACGTCCGGGTAGTCCTGCTGCCAGCCGGCGCGGTACATGCCGGTCATCTTGCCGGCGTTGATGTTCTGGCGGAACACCGCGAAGGTCGGCACGCCCTCGGCGCGGGCGTTGATGCCGAGGTTCGTCTTGACCTGCTGCGCGACGGCCTCCATCCACTCCTTGTGGCTGGCGTCGGCGTTGTAGTACATGACCAGCTCGCCGTTGAAGCCGCCGGCCTCGGCGAGGAGCTTCTTGGCCTCGTCGACGTTGAACTGGCAGGCGGTGCAGTTACCGGCCTTGGCGCCCGGGGTCAGCGGGTTGGCCCAGCTGTCGGCCGGCTTGCGCGAACCGAAGAAGATCTTGTCGCTGATCTCCTGGCGGTTGATCGACATCGAGATCGCGCGACGCAGCTTCGGGTTCTGGAAGCGCTTGTCGTAGATCGGGAAGGCGATGATGCCGGTCGACGGGGTGGTGGAGGAGATGGCCCGCTCGCCCAGGTCGTTCTTCCACTTGTCACCCGCGATGGCGGAGACCGGAACCTGCTGCTGGAAGTCCAGGTTGCCGGCGAGCAGGTCGTTGTACGCCGCCGTGTCGTCCTGGTAGAGCTTGATGTTTACGTCCTTGATCTTCATCTTGTCGTTCAAGGAGTAGTCATCGAAGCGCGTCAGCTTGATCTGGACGTCGTCTTCCCACGACACGAACTTGACCGGGCCGTTGCCGATCGGCTTCTTGCCGAACGTCTCGGCGCCCTGGGTGAAGAACGCGTCCGGCAGCGGCATGAAGGTGCTGTAGCCGAGCTTGGTCGGGAACACCGCGGTCGGCGCGGCCAGGGTGACCTCGAAGGTCCAGTCGTCGACGACCTTCAGGCCGGACATCTCCTTGGCGGCGGGCTCGGGGGCCTTCTTCGGGCCCTCGGCGCCGTCCGGGTCCTCGGTGTGGACCTGGTCGAAGCCCTGGATGTCCGCGAAGAAGCTGCCGTTCTGCGCGCCGTTCGGGGAGTAGGCGCCCCAGTTCCAGGCGTCCACGAAGTTCTTGGCCTTGACGACGGTGCCGTCGTGGAACTTCGTGTCCTTCTTGATCTTGATCGTGTAGACCTTGGAGTCGGTCGTCTCGATCGACTCGGCCACCGCGTTGCGCGGGGCGCTGCCGTCGTTCGGGTACTCGACCAGACCGGTCCAGATCCAGTCGATGATCGCCCCACCACCGGTCTCGGTGGTGTTCGACGGGACCAGGCCGACCTCCGGCTGAGTGCCGTCGATGGTGATCGCGCCGTCGGCGCTCGCGCCGGCGTCCCCGCCGTCGCTGTCACTGCTCGAGCAACCGGACGCGACGAGCGCGAATGCCGCGCCCAGCGCGACCGCGCTGCCTGCCCGCTTCGAGACTCTCATTCCGAGGGGCCTCCTCTTTCTGAACCTGGATCCGTCGTGGGTTTCACGCACGTATGGGGGTGACACGTCCGGCGCCCCGCAGTGGGGAGCCGGTTTCACCGCAGTGAATTCGGGACAAGAACGATGTACCGATCCGCCGGGCCACCTCGCCCTTCGTGCTCGACACCGCGCACACGAGACCACCACGGAGCGCCGTCAACAGGCGGGGCCCATGGTCGTCAGGCCGTACGGAGTGCCTCACATGAGGGGTGAGGTGCTGCCACTGTGACACCCACCGGCCCGTTCCGTGAAGGTGCCGTTATCAAGCCGTTAGTTGGTCGCCACGTTGCCGATACCCGAAAAAAGATCATGATGTACGCCGGTCGTACCGCTCTGAGCAGGAAAGACACGGTTCGGCGGAGGTTCCGGCCCCGGCCTGGGCCGGCCGGCTGTGAGCTTCCCCGCCTCCGCTGCGGCGCTTCCGTACGTCATCCGGGCGTTGGCCGTTTTTGCCCATCCGGACGATGTCGGCGTCGGCTGTGCGGGCACTATCGGCACCTGAGGGGACGAGGGTGTCGACGTCGCGCACCCGGTCGACGGGGCCCGAGAACCGCCCCGGCCCCGGCACCGCGCGGGGCGGTACCGGGGCCGGGGCCGAGCCGTCAGGCGGCGTCGATCAGGCCGTGAAGCGCAGCTTGCGACGGCGGAACAGCAGCACGGCGACCGCGCCGGCGGCCAGCAGCGCCACGCCGGCGGCGATGGAGGCGGCGATCGGGGAGCCGGTCAGCGGCAGGTCGCCGCCGCCGCTCGCGGGCGACGTCGACGGGGCCGGGCTGTCGACCGGGGCGGTCGGCGACGGCGACTCCGCCGGGGCGCTGGGCGACGGCGACTCCGCCGGAGCGCTCGGCGACGGGGACTCGGTCGGGGCGGCGGCGAACGCGGCCTCGGCCTTGGCGGTCACGGTCGCGCCGGTGCTGCCACCGAGGATCAGCTTCTGCGCGGCGCGCTCGCCGGTGAAGAGGAAGACCCGGCCGAAGGAGACCGAGTCCTGGGCGGAAACGGTCACCTTCACCTTGCCGGCGCCGTCCGCGGCGAGCCAGAACTGCCCGCCGTTGGTGGTCGTGGTGACCGGCTTGCCCTCGGCGTCGACCGCCGAGCCGCCGTCGACCGCGACGGTGATCTCGCCCGCCGGGCCCTTGACGGTGAAGGGGCCGGCCTTCTCGCCCACGGTGGCCTTGGCGCTCGCCGGGTCGACGCTCAGCTCCGCCTTCGGCTCGGGCTGGTCGGTGGCGTTGGCGACCAGGTAGTCGTGGACCTTCTTGACCACGTCGTACTGCTCCTTGGCGAGCAGCTTCGGGTTGTCAACCCAGTCACCCAGCTTGACGCCGTCGCTGAAGTTCCAGATGGCGGTCTGGGTGCCGAAGTAGAGCAGCTTGTCGGCCTCGTCCTTCGCCGGTGCGGCGGCCCCGGCGGCGGCCAGCAGCTTGGCGGAGTCGGCGTTCGGGTAGCCGTGGGTCAGCACCCACTGCACCTTGCCGAGGTTCTTCACCTGGGACTCGTCCCAGGTGCCCTCCTTGTACTCGCCGTCGATCGCCACGTTGGTGTGGTAGTCGATGCAGAAGGCGGGGACGAGCTTCCCGTCGATCTTGAGCGCCAGCGCACCGGTGCTCTTCGGCTGCCCGTTGAGCATGAGCGTGACGTTGCTGCCCTTGACCGACTTGGCCACGCCGGTCTTGTCGGCGGCGGCGGCCGGCGCCACCGCGCCGAGTGCCAGCGCGCCACCGGCGACGGTCGCCAGGGCGATCCGCGCCCAGCGCCGTCCTCGTTGTCCGAACATCAGTTTCCTGCACCTCTCCCCAGGGGTGACCCGCGCACGGCGGGTTGCGTGAAAGCCGCCGTTCCCGCGGGATGCGCACCACCCGCACGCGAGAACGCGACGGGGCATTATGTGACGGGAGTTGATCGTTTGTCAGCCCCTGTGGGCGGCAATCGTCGCTTCCGTCCGAAATGACGAGGAAAGGAAATGGATCACACGAGCCGGCGGTCGGCCGCCCAGCGGGACAACTCGTACCTGTTGGACATCTGGAGCTTGCGAAGCACGTTCGACACGTGCGTCTCCACCGTCTTGATGGAGATGTAGAGCTCCTTGGCGATCTCCTTGTACGCGTACCCCCGGGCGAGCAGCCGCAGGACCTCGCGCTCGCGGTTGGTGAGCTGGTCCAGCTCGGGGTCCGCCACCGGGGCGTCGGGACGGGCGGCGAACGCGTCCAGCACGAACCCCGCCAGCCGGGGGCTGAACACGGCGTCGCCGTCGGCCACCCGGCGGACCGCCGCGGCCAGCTCCTCCGGGGAGATCGTCTTCGTGACGTAGCCCCGTGCACCCGCCCGGATCAGCCCGATCACGTCCTCCGCCGCGTCCGAGACGCTCAGCGCCAGGAACTTCACCTGCGGGTGGGTACGCCGCATCGCCTCCAGCACCGCCCGGCCGCCGCCGTCGGGCATGTGCACGTCGAGCAGCACCACGTCGGGCAGCGTGACGGCGATCCGGGTGACCGCCTCGCCGACGGTGCTCGCCTCGCCCACCACCTCGACGTGCGCGCCCAGCTCGGCGCGGACCCCCGCGCGGAACATGGCGTGGTCGTCGACGAGGAAGACCCGCAGCCGCTCGGTGCGGGCCGCCGCCCCCTCGACCGGTTCCATCGACTGCTCGGTCATCACTTGTCCCTTTCCGCCGTTGCCGGGTCCCGGGTGATCGGCAGGATCAACCGGACCTCGGTCCCTTCCCCCGGCCCGGAGCGGATCTCCGCCCGGCCGCCGTGCCGCTTCATCCGCCCGATGATCGAACCCCGGACCCCGTGCCGGTGATCCTCCACCGTATCCGGGTCGAAGCCCTTCCCCCGGTCCCGGACGAAGGCGCTGACCTGATCGGGCTCGACCTCGGCGTAGAGCGAGACCGTCTGCACCCCGGCGTGCCGGGCGGCGTTCACCAGCGCCTCGCGCGTGGCCGCCACCAGCGCGCCGACCCGCTCGTCG
Source organism: Micromonospora sp. URMC 107 (assembly GCF_051386315.1). NCBI lineage: Bacteria > Bacillati > Actinomycetota > Actinomycetes > Micromonosporales > Micromonosporaceae > Micromonospora > Micromonospora sp. URMC 107. The sequence goes on along the minus strand of NZ_JBPQTK010000144.1, from coordinate 1,891 downwards.
GTCTCCCGGTCGCCGACCACCACCGCCTCCACCGTGATCGCGAACGTGTCCTCGACCTCGGCGGCGGCCTGCTCGAGGGCGGCGGCGAACCGCTCGGTGGGCGAGCTCGTGGGCTTGTAGAGCCAGTTGCGCAGGGAACGTTCCTGCCCCCGGGCGAGCCGCTGGACGGTCTTCACGTCGCTCGCGTTGCGCTGGATCAGGGCCAGGGTGTGCAGCACCTGGTCGTGCACCATGGCGGCGAGCTCGGCCCGTTCCTGCTCCCGGATGCGCCCCTCGCGCTCCGAGCGGAGCTGGTTGTACGTCCGCCACAGCACCGGCGCGGCCACCACGCCGACCCCGGCGAGCCCGACTAGGGCGAAGATCACGCCGTTGAGCACGGCGTCGAAGTTCTGCGCCGGGGAGTAGACCGCGGCGACGCCGATGATGCCGACCGCGACCAGCACCCCGCCGCCGATGAACCGGAGCACGAAGGCCCGCCGGTCGCTCTCCTCCACCACCGCGCCCAGCCAGGGCACCGGCATGGTGTCGCCCCACTGCCGCCGCCGCTCCGGGGCCGACTGGTGCCAGATCACCCCGGCGCCGACGGCGATGATCGCGACCAGCCAGCCGGCGGTGCCGGCCGCGCCGACCGAGTCGAAGACCATCACCTGCACCAGCAGCACGCCGAGGCCGATCGCGACGAACGGCAGCAGCTGGGCGACGTCCCTGCGGGCCGGCACGGCGGTGTCGCCCGGTCGCAGCGGCACGACCGCCCAGAAGGCCGCGTAGAGCAGCAGGCCGAGCCCGCTCAGCCCGAGCAGCACCATGAAGGCGACCCGTACCCGCAGCACCGAGATGCCGAGGTGGTCGGCGATGCCGGCGGCCACCCCCGCGGCCATCCGGTGCTCGGGGGCGCGGTAGAGGCGGGGTGGCTGTGTCACGGCGCTGATCGGAGACTCCCTGGTCACGGCGGGCACGAAAGCGGGCGACGGCCCGTTGCCGGCGTCGGATCGATCGTCACACGGCGCGCCACCACCCGACCACGGGGACGCCCCCGACATTCGGGCCGTCGGGATCTCAGGGTGGGGTCAGGGTCGGGTCCTGAGGCCGTCCGGCGGGTCCGGGCAGCAGGATCGAGACATGACCGAGGAAGCTGCCCAGTCCGCCGGCCCCGGGGCGGCACAGCCGGGTGGAGCACCCCCCACCGCGACGCCGCCGGGCGGATCCGCGCCCACCGACTCCGCAACGCCGCCGCCGGTGGCCCCCCCGGCCGCCGCAGACGCGGGTCGGACGCCACCGCCCGGCGCCGGACCGGGCCCCGGACCGCAGCCGTCGTTCGGCGGCGCCGGCTTCACCTCGCGGTACGGGCTGGTGCGCCCCCGCGACGGTCGCTACCTGGCCGGCGTCTGCGCGGCGATCGGCCGGGCCACCAACACCGACCCGGTCCTCTGGCGGGTGCTGCTGGCGGTGCTCGGCTTCTTCGGCGGCATCGGCATCCTGGTCTACGTCACCGCCTGGCTGATCATCCCGGGCGAGGGCGACAGCGCCTCCCCCGTCGAGTCCATGCTGGGGCGGGGCCGGTCCAGCATGTCCCCGGTCACCGTGATCGTGCTGAGCATCCTGGTCGCGATCAGTTTCGGCTACATCGTCACGGACGCGTTCCGGGCGGTACTGCTCGGTGCCACGATCCTGATCGGCGGCGCGCTGCTGCTGAACCGCGACCACAGGGGCGCCCAGGGCGCGCCGGTCGGCCCCATCCCGCCCGTACCGCCCACCGTCCCGCCCGGGCCGGTGCCCCCGGTCGGCCATCCGGCCCCGGTCGCGTACGCGGCCCCGCCGACCGTGGCCGTGGCTCCCGCGGCGGGCCCGGTCCCGACCCCGCCGCCGACCGGCGCCCCGGTCGCCTGGGGTG